>CAKMQH010000340.1 GCA_927911515.1 uncultured Neisseria sp. | reverse complement strand
CGTCGCCTTGTCCTGATTTAAATTTAATCCACTATATCGTCGATAGACGCGCCGATTTTGCCCCGATAAAATAAGGTATTGAATCCGACATCATAAAAAGGTCGTCTGAAAACAAGTATAACCGGTTTTCAGACGACCTGTTACTTTTCTCGGGATTACAACTGGTCTTTTTGCGCCAGAATCCTGCGGCTGCCGTTGATGTCCGCAGGGGAAACGACACCGGCGTTTTCGAGTGCTTCCATCAGGTTGGCGGCGCGGTTGTAGCCGATGCGCAACTGGCGTTGCAGAGAGGAGATGGAAGTTTTTTTGCTTTCCAAAATGTAGGCGACGGCTTGGTCGAACAATTCGTCGCTGCCCGCGTTCGGATTGACGATATTGGTGGTTTCCAGTGCGGCTTCACCACTGAGCAGACCTTCGATATAGTCGGCAGGGGCTTGCGATTTGACGTAGTTAACGACTTGATGCACTTCGTCGTCTGAAACAAACGCGCCTTGCAGGCGGGTCGGCTCGGCGCTGCCCGGTTGCAGGAACAGGGAGTCGCCGTATTTCAACAGTTCGTCCGCGCCCATCTGATCAAGGATGGTGCGGCTGTCGATTTTGCTTTGTACGGTAAACGCCATACGCGTCGGAATGTTCGCTTTAATCAAGCCTGTGACGACATCGACGCTCGGCCGTTGGGTCGCGACAATCATATGGATACCGGCGGCGCGCGCTTTTTGGGCGAGGCGGGCGATTTGTTGCTCGACGGCTTTGCGTTCGGTCATCATCAGGTCTGCCAACTCGTCGATAACGACCACAATCATCGGCAGTTTTTCCAGCGGTTCGGGGTCGTCCGGATTCAGGCTGAACGGGTTGGGCATAGGTTTGCCCGATGCTTTGGCGGCTTCGACTTTTTGGTTGAAGCCTTCCAAATTGCGCACGCCGGCGTGGGAAAGCAGACGGTAGCGTTTTTCCATCTCAGCAACACACCAGTTCAACGCCTGCCCCGCTTCGCGCATATCGGTAACGACTGGGCAGAGCAGGTGCGGAATGCCGTCGTAAATGCTCAATTCGAGCATTTTCGGGTCAATCATGATAAAGCGGACTTCGTCGGGCGTAGCTTTGAAAAGCATGGACATAATCATGCCGTTCACGCCGACGGATTTACCCGAACCGGTCATACCGGCGACCAAAAGATGCGGCATTTTTGCCAAATCGCCAACGACGGGCGTACCGGCGATGTCTTTGCCCAGCGCAACGGTCAGCTTGGATTTGGCTTCGGTAAACACGGGCGAAGACAAAATTTCGCTCAACATCACGTCTTGGCGTTTTTCGTTGGGCAACTCGATGCCCATCGTGTTTTTGCCTGCGATGGTTTCCACGATGCGCACGGCTTGCAGCGACATGGAACGCGCCAAGTCTTTAGACAAAGCAACGATTTGGCTGCCTTTTATGCCTTGCGCGGGTTCGATTTCATAACGCGTAATTACAGGGCCGGAAGTGGCAGACACGACTTGCACGCCGATGCCGAACTCTGCCAGCTTGGACTCAATTAGCTCGGCAGTGCGCTCCAATTCGGCAGGATTGATGCTGACGGGTTCGCCGTTGGGCAGGCGCAACAGGCTCATGCTGGGTTTGTGGTATTCGCCTGTTTGTTGCGGCTCGTTGTCTTCAAACAAAGAAGCCTGAATTTTGGGTGGCGGCGCGACGGAGACCGCAACGGATTTGCGGTTGCTGGTGCTGCCTGCAAGCGGGGCAACCGGCGTGGCGGTGATGTTTTTGGCTTCTTTCACCATGCGGCGGGTGTTTTCCGTTTCCAAGGCCTCGGCGGTCGAACTGTCGTCTTTGCGCCTGCCCAATGCCTTTTTCAGACGACCCCAAATGCCTGAAAACAGGCTTTCGGTATTGCGTCCTGTTTTCGCCATCACTTCCAGCCAAGACACTTGCGCCAACAAGGAAACAGAAAGCAGTAGCATGACGCACATAATCAGCAGGCTGCCGGATTTGCCCAACAGCCAAGCCAAGCCCGAACCTGCCAAAGCACCGACTAAACCGCCCGCACCGACAGGCAGGCTGTCGCTCAATGTATTTTGAAGGGTGAAGTATTCGAGAATCGGGCTGCACACCAAAAGCAGGAACAAAGCCAGCGCGGCAACGCCGTGGTTGTACGATTTGTAGTTTTCACGTTTTTGCAGCGGTCGGAAATTTTTATAGAGGAAAACGCACGAAGCGGCGATCCACCACCAAAACGACAATCCGAAAAGATAATAGCCGACATCGGAAACATACGCGCCGAATAACCCGCCGAAGTTGGCGATGCCGTCCGGTTTCGGCACACTGCGCGACCATGCGGGGTCGGTCATTTTGAAGCTGGCGAGGGAGATGGCGATAAAGACCGTTACCATCAGCCCGAAAAGCCACAGCGCGTCGTTAATCAGATTGACGACGTGTTCGGGGCGCGCTTTTTTTTCTTCATTTTTTTGCAGCGCTTTGGCAGCCTTCAAACGCTCGGAAACCTTGTTCGGCTCGGTCTGCGCCTTCGTTTGGCTTTGACGGCGCGTAATCGGTTTGGCGTTTGTTTTGACTTTCGGTTTGGATGCGGTTTTAGAGGATTTTGCGGTCATGGATGGATTTTTGATATTCGGTATAGGTCGTCTGAAAAGGGAAAACCGACGGGGAATCAATCCGTCGGGTGTAATGTGTGTAAGGTTTAAATTATACCGTATTTACCGTTTCTGATAAAACAAGGTCGTCTGAAAAGGTTTTCAGACGACCCCTTGTTCAATGGTCAGCCATCAGTCTTTCAATGCCTGCTCTGCGGCATTGCGGACTTTATCGGCAGCCGCTTCGATTTCAGATTGTGCAACTTCGGATTGTGCAACTTCTGAAACGGTTTGCGCTGAAACAGGCGTTTCCGCTTGTGCGGGAGCTGTGTTCTCAGTCGGCGCGGCAGCTCCAGGGGCTTGGAGTGGCAGACGCGCCAAAACAGTGCGCACGCCGGTTACTTTGTCGCCGATGGCAACTTGTGCCTGCGCATCAACCGGCAGGTACATATCGACGCGCGAACCGAAGCGGATAAAGCCGTAGCGTTCGCCACGAGCCAGTTTTTCACCCACTTTGGTGTAACACAAAATACGGCGGGCAACCAAGCCTGCGACTTGGACGAAGGTGATTTCGCGTCCTGAAGCGGTAGTCGCCAATACGGCGTTGCGTTCGTTTTCGGTACTGGCTTTGTCCAAATCGGCGTTGAGGAATTTGCCTTTGTTGTATTCGACGGCGGTCACGGTGCAGTCGGCGGGCGATTTTTGCGAGTGGACGTTAAAAAACGTTCATGAACACGCTGATTTTCAACGCTTCGGTATCACGGTAAGGATCGCGCGCGCGTTCGACGACGACGATGCGTCCGTCAACGGGGCTTAAAATTGCTTCGGGGTCTTGCGGGATTTCACGGGCGGGATCGCGGAAAAATTGCAGGGCAAATACGGTGAAAATCCAAAACGGCAGCGACCACCAGCCGCAGCAGGCAGACACCAGCAAACTCAATACCAAACCGCCGCCGATAAACGGCCAGCCCTCGCGGGCGATAATCGGGTGGGGGTACAGACGGTTCATAACTTTCCTTTTCTATTCAAATTTTGCCGCCATTATAGCGGAATATCCTACAAAGGTCGTCTGAACGCTGTTTCAGACGACCTTTTGTCTTTTTATATTTATTGTTATCCGGCGGTGTTACCGTTTTCCAAAACATCCAAAATGTTTTTCAGGTTGGCAGAATCGAGTTGACCGGGGGCGGAGGCGGTTCCTGCCGTGCCGAACGTGATGGCGGAGCCGAAGGTTGAGCCTGCGATGCGGCTGACGAGTCCGAGTTTGCCCATAGAAATGGTAACAATCGGACGGTTTGCAGTTTGACGGGCTTCCCAAGTGGCTTCCAAAAGCGTCAGCACATCGGCGGGACTTTGGGGCATCACGGCGATTTTGCAGATGTCTGCGCCTGCCTCTTCCATTTTTTTTCAGACGACCTGTGATGTCCGATTTGGCGGGCGTTTGATGGAAATCGTGGTTGCTCATCAGAACGGCAGTGTTGTTCGCCTTGGCGGCAGCGACGGCTTGGCGGACTTCGCTTTCACCGGCGGAAAGTTCGATGTCTATGATGTCGATGATGCCTGAAGCGGCGGCTTTATCGAGCAGCTCGAAATAATACGCTTTGCTGCAAGGGTATTCGCCGCCTTCCTCCGCGCGCCTGAAGGTAAACAGCAGCGGGGTTTCGGGAAACGCATGGCGCACTGAGACAGCCTGAGCGAGCAGGTATTCGGGATTGCCTGCTTGGGCGAAATAGTCGGCTCTGAACTCGATAATATCGAAACAGGCGTGTTCGAGGTTTTCAGGGCGGCAGATAAGGCTGCTTCGTCTCGGGCAACTAAGGGAACAGCGATTTTCGGTTGCCCGCTGCCGATCGTGAGATGGCGGATGGTCAGGGTTTTCATGGTTTTTCTGCTGTATTGGTACGGTGGCTGTCGAGCAGCGGATCGGGGAACGGTGTCCAGACAACGCCGTTGATGCCGCTTTCGGTCAGGCGGCGGTTGAGCCAGCTGTTGCATGTATTGAAAAGATGGTAACGCCCTTCTGCTTCATAGAATGCGTCGTCAGCGCTGTAATGCGCGCCAACGACGGGGATGGCTTTGCCCGCTTTCAATTTGAAATGACGCATCAGGTTGGCACTCAGGCGGCGGTATTGCTCGCGGCTGACGGTGAATTTGACGGTATTTTCGCCTTCAGGCGGCGGATCGCGGTAGTAGACGGCGTGAATCAGCGTACTGTTGACTCCGCTTAATGCCTGCACCGCCGTAGATGCGGTCAAATCTGCCCACTGCGGCGTGTTCAAATAGAAATTGCGCTCACCCCAGCCTATGCCGACGTAGCGGATGGGGGCATCGCCTTGCCCTGCGGGACTGTCGGCAGGGTTGATGATGCTGGTCCAGTCGAAGAGGTCGTCTGAAAGCGGCATGACGACATCGGCGTGTACGCC
Source organism: uncultured Neisseria sp. (assembly GCA_927911515.1). GTDB lineage: Bacteria > Pseudomonadota > Gammaproteobacteria > Burkholderiales > Neisseriaceae > Neisseria. The sequence goes on along the minus strand of CAKMQH010000340.1, from coordinate 9,769 downwards.
GTTGCTGTGCAGATAAAGGGTTACGTCGCCGTCGGAGGCAGTGCCGTCCTGTGGAATTTTACCGAGTATGTAGGCGGCGGCAAAGTAAAGAATGGCGGCGATGATAAACGCCAACAGGGCTTTCAGGAGGATTTTGAATATTTTTTTCATTGACGTGACGGCGTCGTTAAAGATGCGGCATCATATCACGATAACGGCATGTTTTAGGCATTTCAGACGACCTTAACGCTTTAACTACAAAGGAGGTCGTCTGAAAATCAACAAATAGATATTTTTAGTTTCCCATCAATCCGTTTTCGTAAAAAACCGCGCCTGATTGTTAACATTATATTTACACTACACGCGATTACAAATATACTCGTCGCCATGCTGCACGGCTTTGTTTGCTCGAAATCCAAAGCCTGCGAACGTCCCGACGCGGGAAACAAGAAAAACCGATTCAGTGGAATCAATAAAAAAGCAACGTCAGGCGATGAGCCTAGGCATCAGCGGTTTTAACGATTTCGCGTTATGTTTCAGAGGAATACTTCATGGACTTACATGCAAAGGACAAAACCCAGCATCCTGAGAATGTCGAGTTACTCAGCGCGCAAAAGCCGATTACCGACTTTAAAGGTCTGCTGACCACCATCATCTCCGCCGTCGTCTGTTTCGGCATTTACCACATCCTGCCCTACGGCACTGATGCCAACAAAGGCATCGCGCTGTTGATTTTCGTTGCCGCGCTTTGGTTTACCGAAGCCGTCCACATCACGGTAACCGCATTGATGGTGCCGATTCTCGCCGTCGTGCTCGGCTTCCCCGATATGGACATCAAAAAAGCGATGGCGGGCTTTGCCGATCCGACGATTTACATCTTCTTCGGCGGCTTCGCGCTTGCCACCGCCCTGCACATGCAGCGTCTCGACCGCAAAATCGCCGTCAGCCTCCTGCGCTTGTCGCGCGGCAATATGAAAGTCGCCGTGTTGATGCTGTTTGCCGTTACTGCCTTCCTGTCCATGTGGATCAGCAATACCGCCACCGCCGCTATGATGCTGCCTTTGGCAATGGGTATGATGAGCCATCTCGACCAAGAAAAAGAACGCAAAACCTACGTCTTCGTACTGCTCGGCATCGCCTACTGCGCCAGTATCGGTGGTTTGGGCACTGTGGTCGGTTCGCCGCCGAACATGATTGCCGCCAAAGCCCTGAATCTGGACTTCGTCGGCTGGATGAAACTCGGTCTGCCGATGATGCTGTTGATTCTGCCGCTGATGCTCTTCTCCATGTACGTCATCCTCAAACCTAATCTGAACGAGCGTGTCGAAGTCAAAGCCGAGTCTATCCCGTGGACGCTGCACCGTGTAATCGCGCTGTTGATTTTCTTGGCTGCTGCCGTGGCTTGGGTATTCAGTTCCAAAATCAAAGAAGCGTTCGGCATTTCCAATCCCGATACTGTCATTGCCCTGATTGCCGCTGTCGCGGTCGTCGTATTCGGCGTGGCGCAATGGAAAGAAGTCGCCCGCAATACCGACTGGGGCGTATTGATGCTCTTCGGCGGCGGTATCAGCTTGAGCGCGCTGCTGCAATCTTCCGGCGCGTCTGAAGCCTTGGGTCAGCAGGTTGCCTCCACCTTCTCCCATTCGCCCGCATTGCTGGTGATTTTCGTGGTTGCGACTTTCATTATCTTCCTGACCGAGTTCACCAGTAACACCGCTTCTGCCGCGCTGCTCGTGCCGATTTTCGCCAGCATCGCCACACAAATGGGGCTGCCCGAACAAGTTTTGGTATTCGTCATCGGCATTGGCGCATCTTGTGCCTTCATGCTGCCGGTTGCCACGCCGCCCAACGCGATTGTGTTCGGTACGGGCTTAATCAAACAACGCGAAATGATGAACGTCGGCTTGCTGCTGAACGTCCTCTGTATCGTATTGGTTGCGCTGTGGGCTTATTTCGTCCTGATGCCGTAAACCCGTAAAACCATAGCCAAGGTCGTCTGAAAGAATATTTTTCAGACGACCTTGAAGTTTATCCGCCCAGCACCATTTCTAAAAAGATTCTTAACGAAAGGAAACCCATGATTATCCTGCACACCAACAAAGGCGACATCAAAATCGAACTCGATTTCGACAAAGCCCCCGTTACCGCCAAAAACTTCGAGCAATACGTCAAAGACGGTTTCTACGACGGCGTAATCTTCCACCGCGTCATCAAAGGCTTCATGATTCAAGGCGGCGGCATGGACGAGAACATGAACGAAAAAGAAACCCGCGATCCGATTCAAAACGAAGCGTCCAATGGCCTGCCCAACGAGAAATACACCATCGCCATGGCGCGCACTTCCGACCCGCATTCTGCCAGCGCGCAATTCTTCATCAACACCGCCGATAACGCCTTCCTGAACTTCCGTTCTAAAGAGCTGTACGGCAAAACCGTCGTTCAAGACTGGGGCTACGCTGTATTCGGCAAAGTGGTCGATGGTTTTGATGTAGTCGATGCCATCGAAGGCGTCGCCACCAAACGCCACGGTTACCACGACGACGTACCGACCGAACCTGTCGTCATCACCAAAGCCGAAGTGGTATAAGATTGACACGTTACATCCCATAACGCAAAAAGCAGCCTGAAACGGGCTGCTTTTTTATTAGGCAATGTTTGAACGTAATCCGCCGCGCTTGTTTTCAGACGACCTTTTGTACAGAAACCGTCGCTTACGGACTCAACCCCGCTTTGCCCCATCTCAAAAGACGATTTATAGTGGATTAAATTTAAATCAGGACAAGGCGAGGCAACGCCGTACTGGTTTAAAGTTAATCCACTATAATCCGCCATGGATTTTCCATTACAATTAAAGCTGATTTTGTTCACAGGAAGCCCATCATGCAGATTCAACCCTACCAAGCCGACATTGCCGAAAGAATGCTGATCGGAACGACCGGAGAAACCATTCATCCCGATGCCCAATTCGTCCACACCGAAAACGGCTATTGGATTGCGTGGCATGACCAAACCGCCGCCCTACTCGCCCCCGATACGCCGCCCGATATTCCCTGCTTTTGGGTTGAAGGCGCGCAAAGCCTCGAAGAACTTGTCGCGCTGGTTGAAAACGGGGAATTTGACGAAATGGAAGAATTCGACGGCGACGACGAAAGCTGGCACGAAGCGGCTTCCGGATGCAGCGGCGGACACCACGACCATCAATGCGGATGCGAACACTGATGACCATAAAAGTCCTTCTACTTCCCGTGTTCCTCAGTTTGGCACTCAGCGGCTGTATCGTCACCAGCGCCGTCAATCTGGCAGCAACTACCGTCATGACTGCAGGTAAAATCGCCGTCAAAGGCACAGGCGCGTTAATCAATGCCGCCATTCCCGACAAGGATAAAAAGAAGGACAAAGAAAAGAAATCCCGCGAACAACAGACGGATGATTATTTAGAAGTAACCGCGTGAAGAATAAGCAGCCACGCCCACGCCGACGGCTGCAAAACCATTCAAACCAAAAGGTCGTCTGAAAACGGCAAACCGTTTTTTCAGACGACCTTTTTTGCTTCTATTAAGACCTTACCAATTCATCAAGCTCAAAACCCGTTTTCCATCATAATTTCGCCCGGGATGCGGTTGCGGTGCATGGCGAAGCCCAAGTCCATCAGGGCTTGGAACGTGTCTTTGACCATAGCGGGATTGCCGCAGACCATAAAGCGCGTGTCCGCTTTGGTGAACTTGAATCCCGCGTATGCTTCGAGGCTGCCGTTTTTCAGCAGCTCGGGAATGCGCTTGCCGCTCAATGCGCCTTCGGTTTCCTCGCGCGTGGTGATGGGGACGAAGCGGAATTTGTGGAAATGCTCGCTAATCAGCGGATGGTCTTTCAACGCTTCAACACGTCGTCTGAAAATCAGTTCGCCGGCGAAAGAAACCGAGTGCGCCAAAATCAAGCGGTCGAAACGCTGCCAGATTTCGGGCTGCTCGATGATGGAAAGGAAAGGCGCGATGCCCGAACCCGTGGAGAGCATGACCAAGTCCTTGCCGTCGGGGAAGCGTTCGGGCATGAGGAAGCCCGTAGCGGTTTTGTCGAGCAGTATGGTGTCGCCCTCTTTCATCGCGGCAAACCGCGCGGACATGGGACCGCCCTCGATCAAAACGGCAAAATATTCGAGCGTATCGGCGTATTCGGCGGACACGACGGAATAAGCGCGCCAGATAAAACCTTCGCCGTCGCGAAACCCAAGCCGCGAAAACTGTCCCGCCGAGAAGCGGTAGGATTCAGGGCGGCTAATGGCAAAAGTCATCAGCTTGGGCGTATGGTGTTTGATCCACAAGACTTTTTCTTCGGTGAACTTGGCTTCGGGCGAGGCTGCCATAATGGGATTCCTTGTGTGTGCGGTATGGAAACGGAAGATATTATACCCGTTCGCTTGGCGAAAGGTCGTCTGAAAACCTGATTATCCGGTTTTTCAGACGACCTTTTATATAGTGGATTAACTTTAAACCAGTACGGCGTTGCCTCGCCTTGCCGTACTATCTGTACTGTCTGCGGCTTCGTCGCCTTGTCCTGATTTAAATTTAATCCACTATAATTAACGGTAAACTCAAAATTTACGGCTCACGGCGCAGGCGCATGGTTTTGCCGTTTTGCTCCAAAATCAAATCAGCGCCGTCGAAACGATAGTTCCACACGCTTCTCATGTTCAAGAAAGCCTCTTCCAACTTCATGTCTTCACACAACATCATCGACGTCGCAATCGGACCGAAATCGATTTTGTCCGAACCGACTTCTTTTGCTTGAAGCATCAAATGATTACAACCCATCTTGCCATGCGCCTTGGGCATTTTGCTCAAATCCAAAAAAGCCGTTCTGCCCGCCAAATCTTTTTCGGTGAATTTGTCGAAGGAAACCACACGCCATTTCGCCGCCAAATTCGGCGCTGACGCTTGACGGGGTTCGGATGGTTTTTCAGACGACGTGACAGGTTGGGACTGCTGCGGTTTTTCAGCAAGAGAAGTACAGGCGGTCAGCATGATTGCGCTCATAAGGGTGGGGATCAGGGTTTTCATGATTTTGCCTTTCTAACGTGAGGTCAGATCAAAGGTCGTCTGAAACTGCTTCAGCGAAACCCGCTACGCACTTTTCAGACGACCTCTTGATCTTTACAGCGTCGTATCCAAAGCTTTGGAAATATCGTTCCAAATATCGTCCGCGTCTTCAATGCCGATGGAGAAGCGCAGCAAGCCGACTTTGATGCCCATTTCCATTTTCACATCATGCGGCACGCCGCTGTGGGACTGGGAATAGCAATGGTTGACCAGACTTTCGACACCGCCGAGGCTGGACGCCATTTTGACCAGTTTCATGTTTTTAATCACGCTGTTTGCCGCTTCGCGCGTGTCGTTTTTGAGGTAAACCGTTACCACACCGCCTATGCCTTTGGGCATTTGGGTTTTCGCCAGTTCGTAGTGTTCGTGCGACGGCAGGCCGGGGTAGAACACTTTTTCCACGGCAGGATGGGCTTCGAGGCGGCGGGCGATGTCTAGCGCGTTTTTGCAGTGCGCTTCCATGCGCAAGGCGAGTGTTTTGATGCCGCGCAACACCAGCCAGCAGTCCATCGGGCCGGCAATCGCGCCGGTATGCACCATCATGTCGTGCAGCGGCTTCGCCAGTTCTTTGGTTTTGACGGCGACGATGCCCATCAATACGTCAGAGTGTCCGCAAAGGTATTTGGTGGCGGAGTGGAACACGATGTCGCAGCCCATCTCCAGCGGCTGTTGCAGATGCGGCGTGGCGAAGGTGTTGTCGATGCCGACCAATGCACCGGCGGCGTGGGCTTTGGCGGCAAGTGCTTTGATGTCCACCAATCTCAAAAGCGGATTGGACGGGGTTTCCAGCCAAACCAGTTTCACATTGTGCGCGGCAAGCAGCTCGTCCAAGCGGTCGGGGTTGCCCAAATCGGCAAAAACGACGTTTACACCCCACTTTTTATATATGTCAACCAGCAAGTCATACGCGCCGCCGTAAATGTCGGCAACGGCGACGATGGTATCGCCCGGACGCAGGAAGGTACGCCACACGGCATCGATGCCCGCCATACCGCTGGAAAAGGCAAAACCCGCCGCCCCGCGTTCTAAATCGGCAACCGTGTCTTCCAAAACCTGACGGGTCGGATTGCTCAGGCGCGAATAGCGGTAGGGAACCTGCTCGCCGATTTCGTGCAGCGCAAACATACTGTTCTGATAAATCGGCGGCATCAGCGCGCGGTTGTGTTCGTCGCAATCGTAACTGGAGTGGATGACTTTGGTGGCGAATTTCATCTCGGCTCAACCTTGTAAAGATATGAATAATTCAGGATTTTATCACTATCCGAAAAATAGAAACAATCAATGCGGACAAGGTTTGCAAGTGATATAATCTCGCATTTGCAAAACGGACGGCATGAATCCGTTTCCAAACGACACACATCCCAGCAATCCGACAATTAAGGACAAACAACGCATGAACGCCATTGCAGACGTGCAATCCAGCCGCGATTTACGCAATCTGCCGATTAACCAGGTCGGTATCAAAGACCTCCGCTTCCCGATTACTTTAAATACCGCCGAAGGCAGCCAATCCACCGTCGCCCGCCTGACCATGACGGTTTTCCTGCCCGCCGACCAAAAAGGCACACATATGTCGCGCTTCGTGGCATTGATGGAGCAACAAACCGAGGCTTTGGATTTCGACAGGCTGCACAAACTGACTGCCGAAATGGTTGCGCTTTTAGACTCCCATTCCGGCAAAATCAGCGTTTCCTTCCCCTTCTTCCGCAAAAAATCCGCACCTGTTTCCGGCATCCAATCCCTGCTGGACTACGACATTACCCTGACGGGCGAAATCAAAAACGGAACATACAGCCATAATTTGAAAGTGATGGTGCCCGTAACCTCTTTGTGTCCGTGTTCCAAAGAAATCTCACAATACGGCGCGCACAACCAGCGCTCGCACGTTACCGTCAGCCTGACTGCCAACGCCGAAGTCGGTATCGAAGAAATCATCGACTGCGTGGAAGCGCAGGCAAGCTGCCAGCTCTACGGCCTGCTCAAACGCCCCGATGAAAAATACGTTACCGAAAAAGCCTATGAAAACCCGAAATTCGTGGAGGACATGGTGCGCGACGTAGCCACCGCGCTGATTGCCGACGGACGCATCGAAAGCTTCATCGTCGAGAGCGAAAACTTCGAGTCGATACACAACCACTCGGCTTACGCCTATATTGCGTATCCTTAAGCAAGCGAAAAAATCGAAAAGGTCTCTGAAACCTGTGAAATCAGGTTTTCAGACGACCTTTCCCGTTCCAATCGGCTATGAAAAAGAGACAATCCGACGGGCATCATCTATCCGGCAGCCCGATAATCCACCCTCGTCGCGATAAAAACCATCGCAGCTTTTAATATAAATTAAGACCTATAAACGACTGCTGCGTTTATAATGCGCCTGTTTAACCCTTCCACTGAGAAGACGCCATGAAAAAACTCCTTTATTTCTTTACCGCCTTTTTGCCCTGTGTTCCAGCGCGTTTGCCGTGAACGCCGATGATTTGCTGCCGCCTGAAAAAGCGTTCGTGCCACAAGTGAACGTTACCGACAAAGGCATCAGCGTCGAATTCAAAATCGCCGACGGCTACTATATGTACCAATCGAAAATCGTCGCCGCCACCGCGCCTGAAGGCGTATTGGCCGAACCGGTTTTCAGCAAAGGCGAACTCAAAGAAGATGAGTTTTTCGGCAAACAAACCGTATTCCACCGCGCTGCGCAGGTCAACTGGCCTTACAAAAAAGCCGCGCCGACCTACAAGCTGACGCTGACTTATCAAGGCTGTGCCGAAGCCGGCGTATGTTATCCGCCCGTGGACACATCTTTTGAGATTAAGGGCAACGGCCTGTACAAGACGCAAAGCGACGAACCCATATCCGCCAAAGACCGCTTCCTACAACCGGATTCCGCCAAACCAGCCGCCGCCGCGCCTAAAGCCCCGCAAAACGACGACGGCAGCCGCTTCAAATTATCTTGGGAAACATTAAACGCCAACCTGTTGGCGTTTTTTATCGCAGGACTAGGCTTGAGTTTTACCGCCTGTATGTACCCGCTTTTGCCGATTGTTTCCAGTATCGTCGTCGGCGATAAAAACGCCGGCAAAAAGCGCGCTTTCGCCCTATCTATGGTCTATGTACAAGGTTTGGCACTGACCTACACGCTGGTCGGCGTCATCGCAGGACTGACAGGCGCGCTTCTGACCGTATGGCTGCAACAGGCTTGGGTCGTTCTCGCCGCCGCAGGTCTGATGGTCGTCCTCGCGCTCTCCATGTTCGGACTTTTCAACATCCAACTGCCCAATTCTGTCCAATCTTATTTCCAAAACCAAAGCAGCAAACTCTCCGGCGGCAAAATCGCTTCCGTATTCGTCATGGGCATACTCTCCGCGCTAATCGTCGGCCCCTGCGTCGCCCCGCCGCTGGCATTTGCCTTGGGCTATATCGGACAAACCGGCGATGCCGTCTTAGGCGGACTCGCGCTGTATGCCTTAGCACTCGGCACCGGCGTTCCGCTAATCCTCATCGGCACATTCGGCGGCCACGTCCTACCGAAAGCAGGCGACTGGATGAACGGCATCAAATACGCCTTCGGCTTCATCCTGCTTGCCGTTGCCGTTTACCTCGCCACACCGCACCTACCCTACTACCTCGTTGTCGCGCTTTACACCCTGCTCATGATCGTCCCCGCTGTCATGTTGCTGATTAAATCGAGCAAACAAAAAGGTCGTCTGAAAACCGCAGCCTCCGTTTTAGGCTTCCTTCTGCTCATCGGCGGCGCATGGTTCGGATGGCAAAGCGCAAACAAACAAACCACCGCCCTGCACCACTTCCTGACACTCGCCCCCCCGTCCGAAGCAGGCAAAACCACCGACCACGGCAAAATATTCACCGACGTCGCCGAACTCAAAGCCGCTATGGATGCCGCATTGAAAGCCAACCCCGACAAACCCGTCGTTTTGGATTTTTACGCCGACTGGTGTATTTCCTGCAAAGAAATGGCAAGCTACACGCTCAACCAGCCGCAAGTGCATGAAGCCGTCGATATGGAACGCTTCTTCCAAATCGACGTAACCGCCAACACGCCCGACCATCAGGCAATGTTGAAAGAATACGGCCTTTACGGTCCGCCGGGCATCTTCGTCATCCACGCAGACGACCGCCGCAGCGACCCCTTGCTTGGTTTTGCCAAACCGGACGAATTTATCAACTGGTACAAACAAAAACGAAAAAATAAAGACGAAAGGTCGTCTGAAAACCTGAAACAGGGTTTTCAGACGACCTTTTAAAATGGTGGAATTTTAATCTAGCCTAAGTTTACTGTTATTAAAATAAAAATAAGGAACTAAAGAATTGAATATATAGTCAATTAAAATCAAAATAGGACAGTAACGCATCGTCAAATCGGGCGTAATCAGACAAAACGGTTCGCAGATACCCGCTTAATATTCGCCCACACCTTCTCAATCGGGTTGAGCTCAGGTGAATAAAGGTGCAAGAGGCAATACCTTATGTCCCAATTTTTTCCGCCATTTCCCGTAAGACGCTCATACGGTGAAATCGTGCATTATCTAAAATAATCACCGATTTTTGAGTCAATGCGGGCAAGTAAGGCATTGCTGAAACCACGCTTCAAAAAAGACTCCGGTTCATCGTATTTTGATAACCATCGGAGCAATCAGCCGATTGCCGACTTGTGCGGATACCAGAGATAAGCAGTTGGTACT
>CAKMQH010000339.1 GCA_927911515.1 uncultured Neisseria sp. | reverse complement strand
GATAAAAAAACCTAATGCACAAACAGATAATACTTTTAAAAAGTATATCAATAGCATGATTTTTATGATAAACGGTATATTTATCTGACAATTCGGTATGAATATATTGAAATTGATTACCTTGATAATTATTAAAAGAATGGATTAACCCTTGTGTATTCTTAGAAATATAAGTTGCCCATACTGATTTGGCTTGGCAGTCTCCATCGTCAACTACGCTTAAGCTACGTACATCGACATATTCCCATCCCCCGTCTGTACGATTCAACAATTGCTCCTCGACGCAATTGAGTGCCTCGATCAGCCATATATATTGACAACCGTTTGATTGTTTATTTTGCTGTAAAAACTCAATAGACAAACTTTCTTTAAAATCAGTAAAAAACTGATTAATATTTAACACATTCCATCTGCCTTGAGTTTTTAAGGCAAAAAATAGCTCTCTTTTATCTGAAGATTCTTTGAAAAGAAAGGGAGCACGAATAACAAAACTTACAGGTATAGATATACCCATTTTTTTCTGCAAAAACAATATATTGCGCAACCACCCCCGCATAACCATAGATACATCGGCATTTATGGCGGGAGACAACACCAGCTCTATGCTGAGTGAGATTTGTTTACGGGCTATATTTTGAAGCAAATTCCAAACTACAGTGTATAAATGTTCTGGATTAAAAATATTTATATATACTGTGTCATCATATCTCTCGACTAAATTCGACATCTTCACTGCAAAATCAGGCATACGCAAAACGTAACGCCCAGTAAATCCAGTATTATTTAATTCTGTCGCAATTTGCTGCCAAACTTCTGAACCAATACTGATATTTTCCTTGTTCTTACGCTGCCTGATTAACCAAGCACAAAATATAGCAACAATTGACAAAGCTAGAATACCGCCTTTCAGCATCCAACTAGCTTGCCAATATATTGCCAATACATAAAACAGTATAAGCTCAACTACTATAAAAATAATGAAAGACGAGAGCTTTTGATAAGTCATTATGAAATTACTCTAAATTTATAATGCTTGAGTTTGTTCAGCCAAAGTATCCAGATAGTATCCAAATGCAAAATAAGCTACTACTGCAATAACAGAACAACAGATAAATACCCATATCGGACTAATCGTCAGCAAACTCTTAAGAGGCATGCTTTTACGATCAACATAGAATATTTGCCCATCTTGAGTTACCGCATTGCTAGACAACCCGGCAACCATTTTTTTCAAGCTATTTTGTGAATTTTGAAGAGCCATTTCATCTAAAATATAACGTCCCTTGAAGCCCAAATTGATTACACTCAAATATGCCTCAGCGATCAAAGAATTAGTACTTCCTGCTTTGCATAGCTTTTCAATTTTGTCGCACAATACATCGCCTGCATTGTATGATTGGAAGAAATGTACTTGCATGGGATTCATTTCCCACACTTCCCTATCACTTCCTTGCAGATTCTGCAGTGCAACCTCATCCAAAAGCGCACACTGCGCATAAGAAATCTCTTCAATCTCCTCTGCACTACGACCAGAGCTTGCTAAATTTTTTCTTAAATTTTCTACCAAAGTTTTGCCATACTCATACCATGTTGAGGCATGCTCGGGGCTAAAACCTGCCGATAATGCGGATACGGTCAAAGCAGTATCTCTTAATTCACTTCGAATCAATGGATTATGGTTCATATTAAATACTCACTACTGCAAATAAGCTTAAATGTAAATTGGGTATAGATGTTGGAACGTAAATACTACATACCTGCGATTGCATCATTCTTGAAAATGCCACATGCCGTTTGTCTAATCTGAAGTAAACATTATCCATTCGGAACGGCAAACCAGGAGGAGTTTGATTCAACAACTGCAAAGGCACTCCCATTACTGCCGTATTGATAACGCGCTCCACATCTTCAGGCGCACCAATTTTGCTAACCAATGGCAATTGCTTCTGCAATTCAGCAAAAACAACAGAATCAGAATGTGCCGATATATAAAACTCCGCATTATCATCAATCCTGCTGTCAAATATCTGAGCACGCCAGTGTGTAGATTTTGTATGTTCTAACGACAATTCGATGACAGGCGATGGAATGACTTCATCTAACAGACTGCGGATTTTCAACTCCAAACGGTTGAAGGTTCCAAACAGATCAAAATGATCGTATGGTTCCATCTCATTAACTGATTCACTCACTCTGAATGTGTACAACATACCAAGCAGACGCACTAAGAGCTTATAAAGCTCCTCTGGATGTTGCTGCGGATAATCATTCAAATGTTTCAATTCAGGATAAATCGTATTTAATCCATGCAAGAACCAAAACAATGTCGAGTCAGATACAGAAAAATCGACCGTATTTTCACTACGCGCCCGGCGGCGGGCAGATAAGTTATCTATACGGGACAACACCAGCAAAGTGATTCTATTCAGACATGAAAGTAAAACTTCCGAACCTGTAATCGACAATAATGGAGGGATGTAGTCTTTAGACCAAATCAATGCCCCATTCTCGTTTTTCTCCACTACGCCGATGGGGCATGTAATGTAATCGTCATTATCCTCGAAATCAAAACGAATTTGTAAATTTAATTGCTCAACGGCAAGTTCTGCCTCCTCAGCGGAAAATAAATCCTCAACTTGCTCAAACTTTTTCACAAACCGTCTGGGGGTATTTCCAGCCCCGTTTTCATCCACCAAATTCGGTACATGCGCTTGATAAACTGGGAGAGCCAGCAACACTGTATTTCTTGCTCTCATAGGCAGGCTATTGATGTCACGAACTTCAACAGAGCCACTGCCCGACTGCAAATCAATCAAGGTTCCGTCCGGCAGGCAGGCCTGAAGTTCATTCAATTTAATTTTTCCTAACTCAAGTGTCTGCTGATCGAACTCGCAACGAAAACATCCCCACTTGAATTCGCCCATCAATCTTATTACTGTTGCATAAATGTAACTATTAAAAACGTTCTGCTGTTGGAAGTGCTGAGGAGAGAGCAAGACACCCTCTTCCCATAATGGTTTATGAAATTTCACTGTTTATACCTTTTAAATACCTTTTGTCAGATAAATTTTGAATGCAATAGACAACAGTATACCTAACATTTATACTATTTAGATAGAAATATATCCAAATTTAGTATTTATATTTCATTTTGAACAAAAGATTCCCCTTTCAACACATAACAGAGAATAGGATTAGCCGTGAGCAAAAGTTTCCAAAATGAAGTTCCACCTTCACGTATCAATATCAAACTAGACCTCCATACCGGAGGCGCACAGAAAAAAGTCGAGCTTCCGCTCAAGCTTTTAGTCACCGGTGATTACAGCAATGGCCAAGACAAACGCGACCTTGCCGAAAAAGAAAAAGTCAATATCAACAAAAAACAACTTTGACTCCGTATTATCTGACTTCAACCCCAAAGCCAACCTGACTGTGAAAAACACCCTCTCCCCGGCCGCGGCGAGATGAACATCAATTTGAATTTCAAATCCATGCGGGATTTCCATCCAGAACAAATTGCACAAAATGTTCCCGAGCTGCGTGCTTTATTGGCTATGCGCAACCTGCTCCGTGATTTGAAATCCAACCTATTGGACGATTCGGCATTCCGTCGCGAACTGGAAACCATCTTGCGTGACGAAAATCTGTCTGCCGAATTGCGCGACCGTCTTGAGAAAATTGCACCTGTTAACAAATAAAACATAAGGTCGTCTGAAAACACCCGTAAGGATTTAAAATATGCAAAAACGCCAAGAAGCCCAAACAACCGTTATAGAACAAGAAAACACAGCCAGTGTTTATGAAGCGCTGTGTCAAAAAATCAACTTAAACGCCGTCGACTCCGTCATCGATATCGAACAGTTCCAAAGCGCTGAAAAAATGTCCGAAGCCTCTGCGGATGAACGTATCGCAGCAGCGGTCAGCGTATTTTTAAAGATGATTCAAGACTCATCTCAAAAAGTAGAACGCCTCGACAAAAGCCTGTTGGACTACCATATCGCTCGTATTGACGAACAACTCAGCCGCCAATTAGATGAAATCCTCCATAACGAAGAATTCCAAAAAATCGAATCTGCATGGCGCGGCTTGAAATTCTTGGTTGACCGTACAGACTTCCGTCACAACGTTAAAATTGAAATTCTCGACGTGTCCAAAGAAGACTTGATTCAAGACTTTGAAGATGCTCCTGAAATAGTCCAAAGCGGACTGTATCGCCACACTTATAGCAATGAATACGATACCCCGGGTGGTGAACCTATCGGCGCAGTTATCTCCAACTACGAATTTGACCGCAGCCCGCAAGACATGGCTTTACTGCGCAATATTTCGCGCGTCTCTGCTTCTGCACACATGCCATTCATCGGCTCTGTCGGTCCATCTTTCTTTGGTAAAGAAAGCATGGAAGAAGTCGCCGGCATTCAGGATTTGGCGAACTATATGGACCGTGCCGAATACATCAAATGGAAAAGCTTCCGCGAGACTGATGATGCGCGCTATATCGGTCTGACCCTGCCCCGCTTCCTTGCCCGTCTGCCTTACGGTAGCGATACAGTTCCTGTTCGCAGCTTCAATTACGAAGAGCAGGTTAAGGGGACCGAACACGATCGTTACTTATGGGCAAACGCATCCTTTGCCTTTGCTGCCAACATGGTTCGCAGCTTTATTAACAATGGCTGGTGCGTCCAAATCCGCGGACCTCAAGCCGGTGGTTTGATCGAAGATTTGCCTATCCATATGTATGATTTGGGCACTGGCAACCAAGTGAAAATTCCTACCGAAGTTCTGATTCCTGAAACCCGTGAATTTGAATTTGCCAACTTGGGCTTCGTACCGCTGTCTTTCTATAAAAACCGCGATTACGCCTGCTTCTTCTCTGCTAACTCAGCGCAAAAACCTGCGCTCTACGAAACCAAAGAAGCGACTGCAAACAGCCGCATCAATGCCCGTCTGCCTTATGTTTTCTTGCTCTCCCGTCTGGCTCACTATCTCAAACTGATCCAACGCGAAAACATCGGTACAACCAAAGACCGCCGTATGCTCGAACTGGAATTGAACAATTGGATCAATACCTTGGTTACTGAAATGACAGATCCAAGCGACGAATTGCAAGCAACGCATCCTTGCGTGAAGCCAAAGTTTTGGTTGAAGATATCGAAGACAACCCTGGCTTCTTCAAAGTCCGTCTGTTTGCCCGTCCTCACTTCCAAATCGAAGGCTTGGATGTGAACCTGTCCTTGGTATCTCAAATGCCGAAAGAGAAAAAATAAACCATTGGATAACGGTATCGCATGATTTGTCTTCCACATATCCAGACAATGAATCATTAAGACAGCAAATCCTTAGCAGTTTACTGTCGAAGACAATCTAAAATGATGCTGAGCTGAAGCGGTTGTTCTGTATTTACTACATGAACGGCCGCTTTACTTTTTGGCAAATGAAATTTGTTAGGACGACATCGCGTTTTCTCCTTATATTGTCTAAACGTACTTCGGCGATCTCCTTTCTCCATTATTCTTTTATATAGTGGATTAAATTTAAATCAGGACAAGGCGACGAAGCGGCAGACATTACAAATAGTACGGAACCGATTCACTTGGTGCTTCAGCACCTTAGAGAATCGTTCTCTTTGAGCTAAGGCGAGGCAACGCCGTACTGGTTTAAAGTTAATCCACTATATTGTCTAAACGCACTTCAGCCATCTCCTTGTTCCATTATTCTTTTATAAAAACCAAAAGGTCGTCTGAAACCATTTCAGAGACCTTTTTATGCGTTTATATCTTTACTTTTATTCCCACTCAATCGTGGCAGGCGGTTTGCCGCTTACGTCGTAAACCACGCGGTTGATGCCTTTGACTTCATTGATGATGCGGTTGGACACACGGCCGAGCAGTGAGTAGGGCAGCTCTGCCCAGTGTGCGGTCATGAAGTCGCTGGTGATGACTGCGCGCAGTGCGACGACGTAGTCGTAAGTGCGCCCGTCGCCCATTACGCCGACGGATTTCACTGGCAGGAACACGGCAAAGGCTTGGCTGGTCAGGTCGTACCAAGATATGCCGTTTTCGTCGGTAGTGTTGCGCAATTCTTGGATGAAAATGTCGTCCGCTTGACGCAGTAAGTCGGCGTATTCTTTTTTCACTTCGCCCAAGATGCGCACACCCAAACCGGGGCCGGGGAACGGATGGCGGTACACCATTTCGCGCGGCAAGCCCAAAGCGACGCCGAGTTCGCGCACTTCGTCTTTGAACAAGTCGCGCAACGGCTCAAGCAGCTTGAGTTTCATGTTTTCAGGCAGGCCGCCGACGTTGTGGTGCGATTTGATGGCGTGGGCTTTTTTGGTTTTTGCGCCTGCGGATTCGATTACGTCGGGGTAAATCGTGCCTTGCGCCAGCCATTTGGCGTTGGTGAGTTTTTTCTCTTCGGCATCAAATACTTCGATAAATTCCGCGCCGATGATTTTGCGTTTTTTCTCAGGGTCGGTAACGCCGGCGAGTTTCGCCATGAATTGCTCTTCGGCATCGACATGAATCACCTTCACACCCAAGTTGCGGGCGAACATATCCATCACCATTTTGCCTTCGTTTAAGCGCAAGAGGCCGTGATCGACGAACACGCAAGTCAGTTGGTCGCCGATGGCTGCGGTGAATCAGCGCGGCGGCTACGGAGCTATCCACCGCGCCCAAGACAGACCCAAAAT
>CAKMQH010000338.1 GCA_927911515.1 uncultured Neisseria sp. | reverse complement strand
AATACAGTTAATCCTATATGATCTTCGTGATGCAATTAAACGTATTGGTGCTGCTGCAGTGTGTGTAACAAGAGTGTTAATATTATGGAGTATATAAAATGGTTGAAATTTTAAAATTTTGGAAAGTCAGAAGAAGAAATTAAAAGATTTAGAGAATAAGGAAGGGAAGTTAAGCAAAAAAGCCATAAAACGGTATTTATTGTTAGATGCCCATCAAACTGTTTTATCTGATGATATTTTAAAATTTGAAAAGAATTACAACGTATCATTACCGGATGAATATAAGGAATTTTTAAAGAAAAATAATGGAGGAATACCAAATGATAGTTGTTTTCTGGATGATAGGGTTTTAAATTTCTTTTTTGGATTGGTTAATAATCCGAAATTAGAAGAGTCTATTGAGTGGCATTTAAATATGTATGATGATAGATATCCATCATCGATGTTGCCTATTGCATCTGCAGGAGGTGGAGATTTAATTTTAATTGGTATAAAAGATGAGTATCAGTCTAAGATATTTTACTGGTCTCATGATTTTGAGGCAGAGGAAAGTGGAAGTCAATATTTTGAAAATATTGAATTTGTTTCAAATAGTTTAAAAGAGTTTTTGAGTATGATTTCATCTGGATTTTAGGTCAGAAACAACAGAATTTTCATTGGATAATTTTTTAAAATCATTTTGTTAACTGAAGGCAACACGATGACAAATACTAATTTTGAAAAAATACCAATTTTTTAGTGGAGCAGGAACTGGCGCATTATAAAGAATTAATTGCGTCTAAAGGATTTTTAAGTGGTTCGTTTTCGTTAGAAGGCTATGAGATTACACATAGCCAAAAGAAAGCCTATGATTTATATACTGACCAAGAGCCATCTCTACCTTATTTTAGTTATCCCGAGTTGATTGGGGACGTTGTCCCTAGTTGCTTTACTCCTTTTTATGATGTTGAAGAGATTGATGAAAGAGTTGATAACTTATGGAGTAGTATCTTAGACAACTTATGGGAATATGTTTACAAAGAAATAAAAAACCTTAATTTAGATTGGAAAGAGTTAGAGTATATAGATGAATTTATTTATAATGATTTTCTAAGTATCATTGCTTATAAATCTTTTTCTCAAATACCTAGTAAAAAATAAATGAAAATAGAAAAATGTTCTTAGAGAAACAAATTGAGGTCTATAAGAATGGTGGCTTTCCTTGTGGATGGAAAGGGGAGTTTCCGAATGGTGTAATGGTTGTGTATTCGCCTGAATAACTGTTTGTCTTCCTATTAGTTTTGTCAAAAAGTAAAGTAAGGTCTCTGAAAAGTTTAAACCCTTTTCAGACGACCTTTTGTATCAATAGTGAAGGGGTTACGCACGTTCTTGTAATAGTAAAATCTGTATAGTGCGTAAACAATATCCTGTAAGTTTAACGACGTTTCAGAGGTGTAGACGGTGCGTGATGCTTCTTTGGTTAAGCAGTTTATTTAGCTTGAGTGGCATTCTGTTTTTGGAAATCCATTGTTTTTGTCGGAGTGCCGTAAGGGGAGAATATCTTAAATAAGCAAGCATCCTCAATCATAATTGAGAGAAATTATTTTTTCAGAGTCTAACTCTGTTAATATGATTAACTTATTAACTTTATCTATTTCCCAGTCTGATATTATATCGGTAGATACTAAATTCTCTCTTGTTAAGTTTTTATCTGTAATAATTGCACCCAACTCATGAATAATACAAATTTTTTTGATTCTCCAATAAATAAATATCAAAAACTATTCCATCTATATTTAGCATATTAACTTTTAAATTTTTGTATAGAAATACAAAAAACGACTGAATCAAATCCGATAAAAATATTTTTATCATCAAGTATTAATACTTTTGGGGAAATACTTATACAGGAAACAGCTAATCCAATACCTATATTGAATTCCTTGTGAAAAGAAAGAATGAAACATCGATAAATCTCCTTTCCTTCCTCTTGTAGAATGATATATTTTTGATAGGTGTTTATTAAATAGTCTTCTAACTCTCTTATAGAGTTATAAGGATATTTCGTTAACCTCATTATTTTGCTCCATGCCTAAAGCGTCCTGTTGGTCCATATATTTCACCCGTTATGAGTCTGTTTCCATCCCATTCTGTTCTCTGAACTATATTATAATGGGCAATTGTTTTTATTAGATTAATTTGACATGACCGCTTATACGCAACAGCTCGACCAAAAAATCCAATACTTGCAACAGCTTTTCCAAGGTTTGGATTTTCCTGAAATTCAAGTTTTCGAATCTCCCGAACAGCATTACCGGATGCGCGCTGAATTTCGTATTTGGCACGAAGGCGGCGAAATGTTTTACGCCATGTTCGAGCGCGGGCAGAAGGCGAGCGGCGCAAGTCTGATACGTTGCGACCAATTTCCTGCCGCTTCGGAGTCTATCAATGCTTTGATGCCCAAACTCATCGAAGCTGCCGCGCAAAATCCCGAACTCAAAAACCGCTGGTACGCCGTAGAATTTCTGTCTGCACTGAGCGGTGAGATGCTCGTTACCATGATTTACCACAAAAAGCTGGACGAAGCGTGGCAACGTGCCGCCGAAACCTTGGCGCGTGAATTGGGCATTCATATTATCGGTCGGAGTAGGGGGCAGAAAATCGTTTTGACTCAAGACTATATAACGGAAGAGCTGAACGTAAACGGCAAAACCTTCCGCTACCGCCAAGTCGAAGGCAGCTTTACTCAGCCCAATGCCCGCGTGTGCGAAAAAATGCTCGGCTGGGCGTGTGATGTTGCGCAAAACCTCGGCGGCGACCTGCTCGAACTCTACTGCGGCAACGGCAATTTTACCCTGCCGCTCTCGCAGCATTTCCGTCAGGTGTTGGCGACTGAAGTGTCCAAAACTTCCGTTTACGCCGCGCAATGGAACATCGAAGCGAACCAAAGAGACAACATCAAAATCGCCCGTCTCTCTGCGGAAGAATTTACCGAAGCCTATACGCAAAGTCGCGAATTCCGCCGCCTGCAAGAGCAGGGCATCTCGCTGAAAGATTATGATTTTTCCACGATTTTTGTCGATCCGCCCCGAGCCGGCGTCGGTGATGAAACGCTGAAGCTGGTTTCCCAGTTTGACAACATTATCTATATTTCCTGCAATCCCGAGACCTTGCGCGCGAACCTCGATACCCTCTGCCAAACCCATACTGTCGAACGCGCCGCGTTGTTTGACCAGTTCCCGTTTACGCACCATATCGAAAGCGGTGTTTATTTGAAGAAGAAATAAAGAAGCAGATTTGAAGAAGGTCGTCTGAAAACTTTCAGACGACTTTTTTGTTTTACAGAAGCTTCAGCAAATCCAAAGGCGATGCGATGCGGTAGTCGGGTTGCCAAGTTTCGGTACGATCTTCGGGGGCAATGTAGCCCCAGTCGGCAAGTACGGTTTTCATGCCGGCGTTGCGGCCTGCTTGGATGTCGCGTTCAGCATCGCCGACGTAAAGTGCGTGTTGCGGCTCGGTTTGAATTTGTTCGCACGCATACAGCATGGGTTTGACGCTGGGTTTGGATTCGCCGCAGGTGTCGCCGCTGACGACGACGGCGGGCGGGATGACGAAGCCGAGTTTGGGGACGAGTTTGTCGGTGAAGCGCATGGGTTTGTTGGTGATGATGCCCCATTTGATGCCGCGTTTGCCGAGTTCGGCGATGAGTTCGTTCACGCCGTCAAAGAGCGCGGTGTCTTGGGCGTAGCGGCTGTCGTATTCGTCGAGGTATTCGGTGCGCCATTGGGCGTAGTCGGGATGATCGGGGGTGATGCCTGCGCCGAGTTTGAGCAGTCCTGCTGCGCCGTGGCTGGCTTGGGTGCGGATTTCGTCCATGCTTTTTGCGGGCAGGTTGTGGCGGGCGAGTAGGGTGTTGAGTGCGCCGCCGAGGTCTAGGGCGGTGTCGGCGAGCGTGCCGTCGAGGTCGAACAATACGACTTGTATCATGTGTTTTCCTTTGGTTTTTCGATGGGGTCTCTGAAAAGGGTTTCAGACGACCTTTGGGTTTAGTGGTGGTGATGGTGTGCGCCGTCGGTTTCGTTGGCACACAAGACGCTGTCGGGATGCGGGTGGCGTTCGCTTTCGATTTGGATGGTGCAGTGTCCGATGTTTTTGTGGGACAGCTCGTGTTCGATGCGGTAGGCGATTTGTTCGGATTCGGCAACGGTCATGCTGCCGTCCACGACGATGTGGCAGGATAATACGTTGATATTGCTGGTAATCGTCCAAACGTGTAAGTCGTGGACGGATTTGACGCCGTCGGTGTTGCGGATAACGGCGAGCAGGTCGTCGGTGTGGATGTTTTCGGGCGCGCCTTCCATGAGGATGTGCAGCGTTTGTTTGAGCAGGCTCCAGCCGCTGCGTCCGACTAGCGCGGCAACAAACACGCTGGCGAGCGGATCCGCCCATTTCCAGCCGAACGCCATCATGAGTACGGCGGCGGCAATCGCGCCGACCGAGCCGACGAGGTCGCTTAAAACGTGCAGATACGCGCCGCGCATGTTGACGTTGGCTTCGGTGTCGCTGTTTTTCAGCATGTAAACCGCTACGCCGATGTTGACCAGCAGCCCGACGACGCTGATAACGAGCATTCCCAGCGTGGCGATTTCGGGCGGATAAAGCAGGCGTTTGACGGCTTCGTAGAAAATCAGCACGGCGATGACCACCAGCGACAAGCCGTTAAACATGGCGGTGAGGATTTCGAAACGTTTGTAGCCGAAGGTCTTTTGCAGCGTGGTTTCTTTTTCGCCGAGTTTGAACGCCCACAACGCCACGCCCAAGGAAAATGCGTCGCTGAACATATGCCCTGCGTCGGAAAGCAGCGCGAGCGAATGGGTCAGCCAGCCGCCGAACGCCTCCAGCAGCATAAAGGCGGCGATGATGATGAACGACACGCACAATACTTTTTTGTTGGCGGTATGCGTGTGGGCGTGGGAATGGTCGTGATGGTGATGATGTGCCATATTCTTTGTCCGAGGTCGTCTGAAAATCCGGATTCAGGGTTTTCAGACGACCTTTTTGCCTTGTTTCAAACCCTGCTCGAAATCTTCCAGCATATCCAATTCAAAGCGGCTGAAGCCCGCTTTTTCGCGCGCTTCGATGTTCACATAGCCGCGGAAGATAAACATATCGTAACGGGCAATCAAACTGCGGAACAGGGCGACAGGTTCCAAACCGCGTTCGCGGCAGAGGTGTTGATACCAATGGTTGCCGATGGCGACATGGCCCACTTCGTCGCGGTAAATGATGTCCAACACGCCGCAGGTTTCCGAATCGCCGCGCTGTTCCACCTTTGCGCGTATCCCCGGCGTAACGTCCAGCCCGCGCGCTTCCAACACGCGCGGCACCAAAGCCATGCGCAACAGCGGGTCGTAGGCGGTTTTATACGCCATGTCCCACAAATGGTTGTGCGCCTCAAAATCGCCGTAATCGAAGCCGAAAGCGCGCAGCCTTTCGCGCATCAGGCGGAAGTGGTACACCTCTTCCTTCGCCACCCGCACCCAGTCGCGCACAAACTGAAACGGCAGCGTACGGAAACGGTATGCCGCGTCCAAAGCCAGATTGATGGCGTTGAACTCGATATGCGCAATCGCGTGCAGCATCGCCGCATAGCCTTCGGCTGTGTTCATCTTGCGCGGTGTCAGTTGCGACGGCGCGACCAAAACAGGCTTCGGCGGACGTCCCGCGTGGCGGAAGTCCAGCGGCGGCGCGTTTGTCTCAGCCCCGTCCATGTTCTGAACGGCGGCAAACGCTTCATCCGTCAGCCGTCCTTTTTCATCGGGGTCGTCTGAAAGCAGGGCAAGTTCCAGCAAAGCATAGATATCAGGTTTCATTCCAAGTCCGCCGTTTTTCGGAAAACAAACATTATAGCGTTTAAAAAAAACAATATAAGGAATATAATCTTTACAATTTGGCGTTGCGCGTCAAAAACCATTAAATATCACAGTTTGCACACTCGGCATACATTAAAGAATTGTGAAACCCGATTGTCTTTTCCGACGGAAAAAATCCCGCAGCTTCAAAAAATTAGCCCTCGGAAAACACTGTTTGCAAAATGTAAACCGCCCATAAGTGGCTTGCATTGTTATTTTGTAACATCGATACTGGGCGCCACACCCTTCCAACAAGGAAAAATAATGATGAAACAACACAACCTGTTCAAACTTCTCGCTGCTTCCGCCCTGACCGCAACCATCGGTTTCGCACAGGCAGGCGCAGTAGATGCACTCAAAAAATTCAACAACGACGCCGACGGTATCAGCGGCAGCTTCACCCAAACCGTCCAAGGCAAAAAGAAAACCCAAACCGCACACGGCACCTTCAAAATCCTGCGTCCGGGCCTCTTCAAATGGGAATACACCAAGCCCTACAAGCAAACCATCGTAGGCGACGGTCAAACCATTTGGCTCTATGACGTTGATTTGGCACAAGTGACCAAGTCCGCCCAAGACCAAACCATCGGCGACAGCCCCGCCGCCATCCTTTCCAACAAAACCGCCCTTGACAGCAGCTACTCGCTCAAAGAAGACGGCTCGTCCAACGGCATCGATTACGTCTTGGCAACGCCTAAGAAAAACAACGCCGGCTACCAATACATCCGTATCGGCTTCAAAGGCGACAACCTCGCCGCCATGCAGCTGAAAGACAGCTTCGGCAACCAAAACCTCCATCAGCTTCGGCGGCTTGAACACCAAGCCCAACCTCTCGCGCGGCGCATTCAAGTTCACCCCGCCCAAAGGCGTGGACGTGTTGAGCAACTGATTATTTGATTATAAAAGGTCGTCTGAAACCTAATTTTCGGTTTCAGAGACCTTTTTATTTTTGAAGTTGACGATAAGGCGTGTTTGGGTGGAAACCGCTTCTAGCCGACACAATCCGGCTTTGATGCTGCCGGTCGGATGGCAAGTAGGAAAAGTTCAAAGCGCTGTAACAAAGCGGATACCAAAAGGTCGTCTGAAAATATTTCAGACGACCCCGTTCGTTTATACTTCAGGCTTTTTCGCCAACATGGTAACAAACTTAAACTGTATCGGATTGCCCGCCGCATCTTTCGCGTGCATGGCGCCGAGTTCCTCTTTGTATTCGGCAATCTCCCAGTCGCGGTAGTATTCGCGCAACTCGCCTTCTTTAAATTTAAACGGGAAAGGCATAGGGCAGGGGAAGTCTTCAGTGTCCATCGCCGAAACGATCAGGTTGTAGCCGCCCGGGTTGGTGTGCGCCTGCATATCGGCAATCACTTGCGGCACAAGGCGCGGATGCAGGAACATAAACACAACCGTCGCCACGATATAGTCGAAATGATCTTGAAGGTTGGCGGAATTCAAATCATATTCCAACGCCCGCACGTCCAAGCCTTCGATATGTGCCAACTCGTTGACGTTTTGCACCGCCTGCGGGTTGTTGTCCACGGCGGTTACGTCAAATCCTTTCAAACCTAAAAACAGCGCATTGCGCCCCTGACCGCAGCCCATATCCAAAGCCTTGCCCGCAGGAACGATATTTTCAGCCGCCACTACCGCCGAATGGGTTGCGCTCATGCCGTATTTCTTATGGAAATAATCTTTTGCCGCGCAATAAAGCGAGAGTTTGATTTCCGCGTCGTCCGTCAAAGGCTCGACTGTAAACTGTTGCTGCGGCGCGATCATGTGATCGCCGTCTTCGGCAGACAGCTCAGTAGAAGCATTATCGGCTTCCGTCAATTTCAAACGACCTTGCGATACGTTCATGCAAGCCCATTCCCCTTCGTCAAACGCATGACCCGCACGCAGCGCGTCGGGAATCTCGTCTGCCTGCCAAACCGGCAGTTCCTGATAGCAAAAAAGTTCCATTTGTCCATCCATCGTCAGTTCCTTCCAATCTGTTTTCGATAAGGTGCATATTATATGCCTGTTTGCGCATCTGAAGAATTGGGCGGTTGTAAATCGGTTATGTTCAGTTTGCGGACTGCCCGTCCATGCTGATTTTCAGGTGCGGACAACAAGCCGTCGGATTTGTTTTCAAGAATTTGGTTTTTCGCGGGAAGACTAGTATAAAATCCCACTTTATTTTTTCTCCCCGTCCTTATCCCATGCGCCTGACCCACATCAAACTTTCCGGCTTCAAATCTTTTACCGACCCGACCACGATTCATGTTCCGGGGCAGCTTGTTGCGGTTATCGGGCCGAACGGCTGCGGCAAGTCGAATGTGATTGACGCGGTGCGCTGGGTGTTGGGCGAGGCTTCGGCGAAGCAGCTTCGCGGCGAGAGTATGCAGGACGTGATTTTTAACGGTGCGGCGACGCGCCGTCCTGCGCCGAGGGCTTCGGTGGAGCTGGTGTTTGACAACAGCGACCACAGTTTGCAGGGGGCGTGGGGGCAGTATGCCGAGGTGAGCATCAAGCGGCAGCTGACGCGTCAGGGCGAATCGACTTATTTCATCAACAATCAGACCGTGCGCCGCCGCGACATTACCGATTTGTTTCTGGGGACGGGCGTGGGCGCGC
The DNA here is from genome assembly GCA_927911515.1 of uncultured Neisseria sp. Lineage (GTDB taxonomy): Bacteria > Pseudomonadota > Gammaproteobacteria > Burkholderiales > Neisseriaceae > Neisseria. The sequence continues at coordinate 5,412 of CAKMQH010000338.1, read as the reverse complement.
GCGGTTATGCCGTCATCGAGCAGGGGATGATTTCGCGCATCATCGAAGCGCGGCCGGAGGAGTTGCGCGCCTATATCGAGGAGGCGGCGGGCGTGTCCAAATATAAGGAACGCCGCAAGGAGACGGAAGGCCGTCTGAAAGACACGCGCGAGCATTTGCAGCGTTTGGGCGATTTGCAGAACGAGTTGGCGCGTCAGGTGGAAAAGCTGGAAAAACAAGCGGAAACCGCCGAACGCTACAAATCCCTGACCGCGCAGTTGAACCAACAACAGGATCTGCTCGATTACGCCCAATGGCAGCAATCGCTTGCCGCCGCCGACAAGGCGACCGCGCAGCATCAGTCTTTACAGGCGCAGCAGGACGAAACCGCCGCGCAGGTTCAGGCGTTAAACGACGAAGTACACGCCTTGCAGACCGTCGAGCAGTCGCAGCAGCAGGCGGTGCACGAACTGAGCAACAAACGCGGCGTGTTGCGCGAGCAGATTGCCCGTTTGGAAGAACAAATCCGCCATCAGCAAAACCTGCACCAACGCATCGAACGCGACAAGCAGGCGGCACAGGCGCAGATGCAGCGCATCCATCAGGAGCAGCAGCAAATTCGCGTGCAGCTTGAAGAAAACGAGTTGCAGGCCGAAGAAAAGCAAACCGAGTTGGCGGAGTGGGCGATGCAGGTTGCCGAACACGAAGAGCGTCTGCCCGAATTGGAAGAAGCCCAAGCCACGCTCAATGCCGCCTTCCAAACCCAGCAGGACGAGGCAAACCGCATCCGCCGCGAACTGGCATTGAAGCAGCAGCAGCTTGCCCATGCCGAACAAACCGTTGCCAAGCACGAAGAGCGCAAAGGTCGTCTGAAACAGGAAAACCAAGCCCTGAACCTGCCCGACGAAGCCGAAACCGCCGCCGCGCAGGAAGCCGCCGCCTTGTTGCAAAGCCAGCAAGAGCATTACGAAGAACAAATCATTGCCGCCGAAGAAGCACTACACGCCGCCCGCGAAGCGTTTCAGACGGCCTCAAACCGCTTCCAAAGCCTGAAGCAGCAACACATCACCTTGCAGGCGCAGCAGCAGGCGTTGTCGCAAATCCTGTCGCAACAGCAGGAAGCCGCCGACTTCTGGCAGGCAACCGACCACGCCGCCGCGCCGCAACTGTGGCAACACATCACCGCGCCCGCCGAGTGGCAGCACGCCCTGTCCGTCATCCTTGCCGAACGCCTGCACGCCCGCGCCGTGCCACACGGCTTCGCTCCCCCCGCGCCGTTGCCGCAGGGGCAGGCGGCATGGCTTTCAGACGACCTCTCCGGCGGCATCAAAAAATCCCTGCCCGTACAGGCATTGCTGAACCAAATCCAAGCACAGCCGCCGTTTCAGACGGCATTGCACCACTGGCTCGACGGCGTATTGTGCGCGCCCGATTTGAGCTACGCCCTCGCGCATCAAAGTGATTTGGGTGCACACCAAATCTGGCTCACGCCCGAAGGCCATCAGGTCGACAAAGTCAGCGTCCTGCTCTATGTCAAACCCGCGCAGGAAAGCCTGATTGCCCAAAAAGCGCGCCTCGACGGTATCGCGTCCGAATTGGAAAACCTCACCCCCGAACTCTCCGCCGCCGAAGCCGCGTTCAAACAGGCGGAGGTTACCGTGCGCTCGTCTGAAACGCAGCATAAAAACCTGATGCAGCAGCAACAACAGCACACGCGCCAATACAGCCAAGCGCAGCAACGCGCCGCCGAACTTCTGGCGCGCACCAACCAAGGGCAGATCCGCCGCGAACACATCGAGCGCGAACTGGCGCAGTTGGCGGAAGAGCAGACCGTGTTGCAACACACGTCCGACGGTCTTTCAGACGACATCGTTACTTTGCAGGAAGCCGCCGCCGAACTCGAACACCAGCAGCAAACCACCGCGCACAGCCGCCAAGAGCAGCAAGGCCGTCTGAAACAGGCGCAGCTTGCCCTGCTGGAAGCCAACCGCCAATACGGGCTGGCGGAAGTCGCCGTCCACAAGCTCAACCAGCAAAAACAAAACTACCAACAGCAAATCGCCCGGCTCGAACAGCAAACCCTGGACTGGCAGGAACGCCAGCAAGAGCTTGCCCTCGCCTATGAAACCGAGTTCCAAAACGACGAGCAGCACATCAAGCTCGACGAGCTGACCGAAGCCGTACAAACTTTAGATGAAGAGTACATCGCCGTGCAGGACAAACTCGCGCAGATTCAGGAGCAGGGTAGGGAACAATACGCCCGCGTACAAACCCTGCAAACCAAGCTGCCGCAGCTTCAGGCCGCCACCCAAACCGCCCTGTTGCAGCAGCAGGAAGCCCTGATTAACGCCAAACGCTACCATCAAAACCTGACCGAACGCGCCGCCGATTTAGACGACCTCGCAGCGTTGGCGAAAGAATCGCCGAAAGTGTTGAACAGCAGCATCGGCAGCCTCACCCAGCAAATCGAAGCTCTCGGCGCCGTCAACCTTGCCGCCCTGCAAGAACTCGAAGAAGCGCGCGAACGCGACGGCTACTACCGCAGTCAGAGCGAAGACGTGCAGGCAGCCATCACCCTTTTGGAAGAAGCCATCGCCCAAATCGACGACAAAACCAAAGCGCGCTTCAAAGAAACCTTTGACGCCGTCAACGGCAAAGTCCAAACCTTCTTCCCGACCCTGTTCGGCGGCGGCGAAGCCACCCTCAAAATGATAGGCGACGACCTCCTGACCGCCGGCGTGTCCATCATGGCGCGCCCCCCCGGCAAGAAAAACAGCACTATCCACCTCCTCTCCGGCGGCGAAAAAGCCCTCACCGCCATGAGCCTCGTGTTCGCCCTGTTCAGCCTCAACCCCGCCCCCTTCTGCCTTCTGGACGAAGTCGACGCCCCGCTGGACGACGCCAACACCTCGCGTTTCTGCAACCTGGTCAAAGAAATGTCGGCGCAAACCCAGTTCCTCTACATCTCCCACAACCGCCTGACCATGGAAATGGCGGAACAGCTGGTCGGCGTAACCATGCAGGAAAAAGGCGTATCGCGCGTCGTTGCCGTAGACATCAAACAGGCGTTGGAAATGGCGGAGCCGTGATGAAGTGAGAGATTGTCTATTAAGCTTGATACGGAAAGGTCGTCTGAAAAACCAAATTAGGTTTCAGACGACCTTTCTGTGAATTGAAATAGGGCGTTGGATTCATATACAAGCTGCTAATGCTTGGGTCTTTAAATATAGTCGAATATAAAGATTCAGATAGAAACCGAGCAGCCGGATTAGATAGTACTAAACCGATCAAATTTTACGGGAGTAAACATGAACAAAACCGAACAAGTTTGTTTTAATGAAAAGCGCAGGCAGCATTTTTTTGACGGAGGAAAGATGGAAATTCATTGTTGAGAAAACACCGGAATCAATGAAAATTCTTAAAGATAATTCCAATTCAAATAATTTAGAACTGAGAAACTCCTACGGTTTGGCAGCATTTACAAAAATGGATTATGTAAAGTCTAGTTATACCGCTGGAGAATCTATCGGCGAACTTCCTGGTATGCTTGATGAAATTATTGAAATATTGGAAGTTTCCACCAAATTCTGGCATCAAAACAAAGCCAAATTAAACGAAATCGGCTACTACAGCAGCCCGATGCCGTGGTTTTATGTTGAATACTATCTTACAACGCTGCACCTTATCGCGCTTTGCTACCTCCTGCAACGCGAAGACCTGCTTCCGCGCCTGCTTGAAGTCATACTTGCCAATTCAGAAGATGGGCTTGAGCCTGATTCAACCATTGAGGATTTCTTCTACTATCGCTTCAAAGACCGTCCCGACCCCGATTATGTTCAAATGAACGACCATGCTGTTTTGATTTCGGACGCTATCCGCGAAAAAGATAAGGCTGAAAAACTCGACATTCTCAATGCCTATCTCAAAGACTGGTATCATGAAATGGTCGGTATGAGCGACCTTGAGTACCAATCCCACCTCGATCCCGAGCAAAACGGTTATTGCGGTTACTGGGCTTTCGAAGCTGCCGCTATCGCTTATCTTGATGATTTGGATGATACCGAATTGCGTAAATCCCCTTATTATCCAAAAGATATGGTTGATTGGGCGAGGGAACAGAAGCGCAATCGTGAAGGCAAAGGTCAAGCTGATTAGTTTGGAAAAGTTTGAAGATTAAAAGGTCGTCTGAAACCGAGCAGCAGAATCAAGAGAGTACCGACCAAGCTAAATTTTACGGGAGTAAACATGAATGAAAACGAGAAAATTCCTTTTCATGAAAAGCGCAGGCAGCATTTTTTTGACGGAGGAAAGGTTTAATAAATTTAATGATTATTTTGTGGAAGCTATTCCTGAATATAATAAATGGAAGCTCTCAGATGATTTGGCATTACGATTTTTATCTCGACAACAAGCAGAAACCTACTGGGATTATTTGAAAATCATATATACCGCAGGTAACCCGATAGAGGATTTAATTCCTATTCTAGAAAAATTTTTAGCTTCAGAGGAAGAGATAATTAAATTCTGGCAGCAAAACAAAGCGGAATTAAACGATATTGGCTACTACGCCAGCCCGATGCCGTGGTGTGATGTTGAGCATTACCTGAAAACGCTGCACCTCATCGCGCTTTGCTATCTCCTGCAACGTGAAGACCTGCTTCCGCGCCTGCTTGAAGTCATCCTTGCCAATGCTGAAGATGATTTAGAACCTGATACTACTATTGAAGACTTTTTGGACTACCATTTTAAAAATCGTCCCGATCCGGATTATGTCCAAAATGGCAAACACGCCATTTTATTCGGCGAAAGCGGATGCGCGGCGAAACCAAAAGAAGAACAAATTGGAAGAACTCAAACGCCTACCTCAAAGACTGGTATCGCGAAATGGTCGGCATGAGCGACCTTGAATACCAGTCCCATCTTGACCCTGAGCAAAACGGTTATTGCGGCTACTGGGCGTTCGAAGCCGCCACCATCGCTTATCTTGACGATTTGGACGATACCGAATTGCGCAAATTCCCTTATTACCCCAAAGATATGGTTGACTGGGCAAGGGAGCAGAAGCGCAAGCGTGAAGATAAAGGGAAAGCTGATTAGTTTGGAAAAGTTTGAAAATTAGAAGGTCGTCTGAAACCGTGTTGGGGTTTTCAGACGACTTTTTTAAACTGTAAAGACTATATATGGTAGATTTGCTTAAATTGAATAAAGTACCTGTTAAATACCATTTGTATAATTTTTCTTCCATTTATCCCATTTGCTTTACCGTTGGATGCGTTCAAGTTACTATGCGAACCTCATTGTCTATTTTAAATTCAACACCATGACTGCCCGCCAATCCTACCACCTCACCTTCGCCCGTTTCTCTCCGTCCCTCTCCGTTCGTTCTTTCACCGCCTCCGAAGCCGCCAACACCGCCTACCGCGTCGAAATTAC
>CAKMQH010000337.1 GCA_927911515.1 uncultured Neisseria sp. | reverse complement strand
TGTTGAGGTCGCGGCCGAGCGCGTCGGCGAGACTTCGCCCATGCGCAGGGCGGTGCCGCTGGGGGGCGTCGACTTTGTGGCGGTGGTGGCCTTCGATGATTTCGATGTCGTAGCCTTCGTTGAGGACGCGGGCGACGGTGTCGAGGATGTGGAAGGTGAGGTTGACGCCGACGCTGAAGTTGGCGGCGAAGACGACGCCTGTTTTTTCGCCTGCGGCTCGGATGGCGGCTTTGCCTGCGTCGTCGAAACCGGTGGTGCCGATGATGATGTTGACGCCTTTTTCAACGCATTTTTGCAGGTGTTTGAGGGTGGGCTCGGGGCGGGTGAAGTCGATGAGTACGTCGCTTTGGGCGAGGACGGTATCAACGTCGTCTGAAATGGCGATGCCGGTTTTGATGCCGGAGGCGAAACCTGCGTCCAAGCCTAAGACTTCAGAGCCTGAATGTTCGAGTGCGCCGGAGAGGACGGTGTCGGGATGGTTGTTGACGGCTTCAACCAGTACGCGCCCCATGCGGCCGTTAACGCCGGCGATGGCGATTTTTAATGCGCTCATGCGGTTTCCTTAATGATTATTGTGCAGTTTGGGCTGCTTTTTGTTCGGCTTGGAGGGTTTCGATGGATTTTTGGATGGCATCGCCTTCTGCGCGGACAAGGACGTCGTTTTCAAAATAAACGGTGAGGTTGCTGCGGTCTTTGATGATGCCGTTGCGGCTGGTATTGAAGGTGTAGTCCCAGCGGTCGGCATGGAATGCGTCGCGCAGCAGCGGGGTGCCGAGCAGGAGTTGGACTTGGTCGCGGCTCATGCCTGCTTGGAGGGAGACGACGGCGCGGGGATCAAGTTCGTTGCCTTGGATGACTTTGAGTTTGTAAGAGGGGAACAGGGAAACGCGTTCGGCGCTGCATGCGGAAAGTCCGATGAGGGCGGCGAGGGCAAGACAGAGGGGTTTGTTCACAGATATGCCTTTCTGTTCGAATTCGGGTGGAAGGGTATCATTGCTTGAATATTTCGAAAAGCAAACGATAATCATCTCTTTGATTATAATTTCAGCCAACTATCGTTTGTATGCAAATAGGACTTGTGGTTTTATTGCAAACCGCTATGGTGTAATGGGCTGAAATTGCGTATTATAACGTCTATTACTTTACAGGGATATTGAATATTATGGAAAAATTCAGCAATATTGCGCAATTGAAAGACAGCGGTTTGAAGGTTACCGGTCCGCGTTTGAAAATCTTGGATTTGTTTGAGTCTCATGCTGAAGAGCATTTGAGTGCTGAAGATGTATACCGTATTTTGCTGGAAGAGGGTGTAGAAATCGGCGTAGCGACGATTTACCGCGTATTGACCCAGTTCGAGCAGGCAGGCATTTTGCAGCGCCATCATTTTGAAACCGGCAAGGCGGTTTATGAATTGGACAAAGGCGACCACCACGACCATATCGTCTGCGTGAAATGCGGCGAGGTAACGGAATTCCACAATCCCGAAATCGAAGCCTTGCAAGACAAAATTGCGGAAGAAAACGGCTACCGTATTGTTGACCACGCGCTTTATATGTACGGCGTGTGCGGCGAATGCCAAGCGAAGAGCAAACGCTGATTCCGTTTTAAGATGCTTGATGTTCAGACGACCTCGGATGAGAATTTGGGGTCGTCTGAAATTTTTTGCGGAACATAAACAGTGTGTCGCTGAGAACCAGAAAATATTTTAGGATTTCCGATGAGTATCCCTTTGCTTTACCCTGATAATTACACTTTCCCCGATCCGTTTTACGCGCTGGAAGAACGCGACAGCTTGGTCGGTATCAGCCGCGATTTGGATACGGGACGGCTGCTGTCAGCTTATCGTCAGGGGATTTTCCCGTGGTTCAGCGAAAACGGTTGGTTTTTTTGGTACACCATAGATCCGCGCGCCGTCATCGTTCCTGAAAATCTGCATATCGGGCGTTCGCTGGCAAAAACCTTGCGCAACAAACCCTATCGGGTAACGGTCAACCAATGCTTCGAAACCGTCATTGCGCATTGTGCCGCCTTTCCGCGCCCTGGTCAGGACGGCACATGGATTGTTCCCGAATTCCAAGCCGCTTATACCGAGCTGCACCGCTTGGGACACGCGCATTCGTTTGAATGTTTCTATCCCGATGAAACAGGTCGTCTGAAACTGGCGGGCGGCTTTTACGGCGTACAAATCGGGCGGGTGTTCTACGGAGAATCCATGTTTGCGCTTGAGCCGGATGCCTCCAAAATCGCCTTCGCGCGAGCCGTCCCGTTTCTTGCTAAGTTGGGCATCGAGTTGATTGACTGTCAGCAAGATACCCTGCATATGCATCGTTTCGGTTCGGAACCGATACCGTTCGCCGAATTTCAGACGACCTTGCAACGCTTGAACGCTTTGCCTTTGAAGGAAGCGTTGGGCGCGCGGATAGTAGGTGGAACGTTGGAATAGCGGCAGGATATAGAGTCGGCTTCGAGTCAGAAGCAAATAGCAAAAGGTCGTCTGAAAACCTAAAAATGAGGGGTTTGAACTGCACCCCAAAAGTTGGACACATCCCCTCCAACTCACAAGGTGCAGTTTTTTTTATGAGCAAATATACATTACACTTCAAATACCAAGCCGTACCCCACTACCTGCACATACGCAGCCAACAGCGTACCGCAGACCACTACGGCATCTCCCGAACCACCTGCGACGATGGAT
>CAKMQH010000336.1 GCA_927911515.1 uncultured Neisseria sp. | reverse complement strand
ATCATACTAAATACAGAATACTGCCGATTCGCTTTTACTCATTTTAAAGGGGGAAAAAATGAATCGGCAGTATTCCATTTCCGGCTTCAGTTTGTATGAAATATTGTTTGCCGTTGCTATAACGGCTATTTTGGCTGCCATTGCCCTGCCTGCCTATCAGCGTTATGTCAAAGACGCCCGATTAAAAACAGGCGGCTTCGGCCTTGCAGGACAATGCACATGCACTCGAACGATTTTATGCCCAGCATAAAAGTTTTAAAAAGAATTCGACTACTTGGGCTGATTTGGCTGTCAAACAAAAATGACTATTTTCTGCTTCAGGATGCCAGGGAAAATGCACGCGGCGCCCTTCCGGACAACTTTACCGTCAAAGCTGTCGCCTTAAACAAAGACAGCGAACCGAGGGTGTTGAAAATCAATCAAGATATGATACTGACACTCTGCGAAACCAGCTCTTCTTCCTGTTCGGAAAGCAATACTTATTTCAGCAACGCCAACGGCACCGACAGCAATTGCATCATTTATGAATAAAAAACGTACGGAAAATATTAAAGAGGCCGTCTGAAACTTTATTTTCAGACGGCCTCAATACAAATTACCGGCGGTTTAGAAATCCAATTCCGCTTTCAGCCAGTAAGTACGCGGCATACCGACAACGGCGAAGCTGCGGTCGTATTGGCCGCGCTGTACCTGCCAGTAATTTTTGTTGAACAGGTTTTCCACCGCGCTGCTGACGGTCAGGGTATTTTTGCCCAGCTTGGTTTTGTAGCGCGCGCCTACGTCAACCAAGGTATAGGATGGGAAGGCGTATTGTTTTGCGTATCTTGGTAAGACTTGCCGAAGTACGAAACGTTGCCGTTCAAGGTCAAGCCTTTGGCAAACGGGGTGTCCCACTCTACGCCCGCTTTGGCAATCACGCGCGGTTGGCGACTTGTACGCCGTTAACCAAATTGTCGGCGAAATTCGGATAATCTTTTACGGTTGATTGCAGATACATCAGACCGAAAGTCGGACGCAGGGTTTTGTTCAACAAGTTGGCATAGGTATTGAACTCGATACCGCGGCTGCGCTCCATGCCTTGCTCGGAACCGCTATAAGCCAAGCCTGCATTTTTGCGCACTGCGAAATCAGTACCTGAAGTCGTGTTACCGCGCCAGTAGCCCGGACGTTTGATTTGGAACGCGTTTAAAGTGGTTACAAAGTCGCCCCAGTTTTTGCGTACGCCGACTTCAAATTGGCGGCTGACGCGCGGATCTGCCATCGTCACATGACCGTCCTCATCGGTACGGATGTTGGACGGCTCCAAATCTTCCATATAGTTTCCGTAAACCACCAAATCAGGCTGCGGAACCCATGCCGCCATCAACATCGGGCTGAAACGGCTCGCATCTGCTTTGCGGCTGTTTAATTTGTTTTTCTGCTCGACGGCTTGGAAACGTCCGCCCAAAGTGAGGCGGTATTTATTGTCGGCAAAACCCAGTGTGTCGGATACTGCCAAGCTGTTTACTTTGATCACAGTATCCACTGAAGGCGTTGCACTCCATGCGCTGCCTAAGTTGGAATCCAATTTTGCCAATTGAGTAGGAATGTCGATGCTCGGATCGATAACGCTGCTTCTTGTTTGACGTGCGCCTTGATAAGTAGTGCGTTTGCGGTCGATACGGTCAAATGCGGTACTCCAGTTGTGGCTTACTGGACCGGTTTCAAATTCGCCGCGTGCAGTCAGATTCATACTGAGCGTTTTAAAACGCTGGTCGGTCAAACGCGCGCGACCGGAATTGTAGGTCAAACCGCTGCTTGTAACGGTAGGAGAGGCGAAATTACCGTAATAGCGCGCATTGTTGTAGCCGATACCACCTGTAATTTGGGCATTTTCAAACGCATCCCATTCGAGGTCAGCATATTCGTTTGACCGCGCGTGTTTTGAGCCTGCCAGCTCGGCGCCAAATTCACTTTGCCTTCAGGTGCGGCAAACAAGCGTCCGTTGGCGTTTTGAATGTCCTGCATACGCGCGCGTCCGCCGTTGGTTTTGCGTTTGGCGTAGATGGAGTCGAACGCCACGCGCAGTGTTTCGCCGCGATAGTCGGCATTCAAGGCAAATTCTTTATTGTCTTCGCTGTAACCGTGGCGCGGGGTGTCGCCGTGGCGCAGTTTACCGTTGGCGCGCACGCCGAATTCTTTGTTTTCGCCGAAACGTTGACCCAAGTCGAACGTGCCTTGGGCGCGGTTGTTGCTGAACCAGCCCAAGCCGATTTTGCGGTTGCCTTCATCGGCGGCTTTTTTGGTTTCGATATTTGACGGAACCGGATACCGCGCCTTCAGGGTCCATGCCGTTTACGGCGGTGGACGCGCCTTTAATCAATTGCGCGGAGCCGACTTGCACGCTGGCTGTGCCTTGCGTGCCGTACATGCCCGCCAAACCGTTGACGCTGAATTGGCGCGCATCAAGCTGATAACCGCGGAAATACAGGCCGGTCAATGTGTTGCTTTCGCCGCCGAACTGCCAAACGGAAGCGTCTTTTTTCGCTACGGCATCCACCAAAGTACGCGCTTCGGTGTTGTTGAGGGCTTGTTCGTCGTAGTTGACGACGGTAATCGGCGCGGTAAAGGCGTTGGCTTTGCCCAATACGCCCAAGTTCACGCGGTCGCGCAAGTCGCCGTCGCTGGCGATGGAGTAAGAACGGGCGGCTTTGACGCGTTTGGCGTCGGCGCGGACATTGACTTCCTGCAACTGCTGTTGCATAGGGGCTTCGGGTGTCGCTTCATCGGCGGCATAAGAAAACGCGCTCATAATCAAAAGCGGCATCAGGGCTAATTTGCTATTCATAGATTCCTTCTATCTTTGAGGTGGGTTATTTTTATTGCAATAAGCGTTAAAAATCACAAAGTAATTTTGCTGCGGAATTATATTTGATAACATTCTGCCTTTCTATAAAAAGTGATGATAACTATTTGTAAAAACAAAAATACAACATCAATCAAAACTTTATCCATAGTAATTGTAAATTATTTTATTAAGCGGAGAATCAGGGTTTCAGACGACCCCTGCCCACTGCCTGCCTCAAGAGACAACGCACATGCAAAAATGGCAAACCGAGCTTTATTCCACGCCGTCTTGGCTGTTACAGACCTTATTGATGGTCGCCGCCGCATCGGCGGTGATTCTGTTTTTGGCACGCGAAACGCGCTTCGGGCGCGAGTTCGCCTATATCCTGCGGCTGTGCCTGACGCCGAAAAGCGCGGTCAAAGTCTTGCTGCTGATTACGGCGATGATTGCGCTGCTGTTAACCGAAGTGCGGCTGAATGTATTGAGTACCTTCATGTCCAAAGGGCTTTACGACTCGATGCAGGATTTAAACGCCTCCGCGTTTTGGATGTTTGCAGCGATGAACGCGGGCGTGGTGTTGGTGCGGGCGTTTAACAACGTCGTCAACGACTTCCTTGATCAAGGCTTGGCGATTAAATGGTCGGAGCGGCTCAACGAAGTGCTGACGACGCGCTGGCTTGCCGACAAAAACTACTACCGCCTGCAAATGCGCCGCCATGCGCCGGACAATATCGACCAGCGTATCCAACAAGACGCGCAGGATTTCATCGCCTCGACCATAGAATTTGTGCGCGGCATGGTCAATTCGGTCGTTACCTCGCTGGAGTTTGCCGTTGTTTTGTGGGGCTTGGCGGGCATCCTGACCGTGTTCGGCTTCGACATTCCGCACGGCATCGTTTGGTTTGTCTATATGTTTGTAATTTTGGCGACCTTTATCGCCATGTGGATAGCAACCCGTTGATTCGTTACAACTATGAAAACGAAAAGCTCAACGGCGACTACCGCTACTCCCTCATCCGCGTGCGCGACCACGCCGAAAGCGTGGCGTTTTACAGCGGCGAACAACACGAACACGACCAGCTTGCCGACCGCTTCAAGGCCATCATCCGCAACCGTTGGCGCATCGCCCGCCAAAGCGTCTGCTTAAGCGGCTTTAATGATATGTTTACCAACGGAATCAAGCTCTTCCCCATTATTTTGCAAGCCCCGCGCCTGTTTGCCGGGCAAATCAAAATCGGCGACATCCAGCAGACCGTCCAAGCCTTCGCCCGACTGCAAAACGCCCTGTCCTTCTTTCGGATGTTCTACAACACATTCACCGCCTACCGCGCCCGACTGGAACGTCTGTACGGATTCTTGCTGAGTACGGAAGAACAACACAGCGCGCAGCAACCCGACATTACCGAAGTTTCAGACGACCTCTCGCTGGAAAACGTCGCCCTGTTCCGCCACAACGGCGAAATCCTGTTGAGCGGCATCAACGTCAACCTCAAAAGCGGCGATTCCCTGCTGATACGCGGCCCGAGCGGTTGCGGCAAAACCTCGCTGCTGCGCGCGCTGGCGGGGCTTTGGCCGTTCGGCAGTAGCGGTAAAGTCAGCCGTCCGCCGCATCAAGACATCCTCTTCCTGCCGCAACGCCCGTACACGGCGCAAGGCAGCCTGCGCGACGCGATTTGTTATCCCAACATCGACAAACAGCATCCCGAACTAGCCGAAGCCATGAATACCTGCCGCTTAGGTTATCTCATTGATAAACTAGACAAAACCGACGATTGGCAACACAAGCTCTCCCCCGGCGAACTGCAACGCGTCGCCTTCGTCCGCGCCCTGCTCTCGCAGCCCAAAGTCATCCTGCTCGACGAAGCCACCGCCGCCTTGGACGAACCGACCGAAGCCCTGCTCTATCGCGCCTTAAAGCACAAACTGCCGCAGAGCATCATCATCAGCATCGGCCACCGCAGCACGCTCAACGAGTTTCACGATTTCTGCCTTGATGTCGGCAACGCAGCTTGCGATTGAATGTAAAGCGACGAGGTCTCTGAAAACCCGTGGGGGTTTCGCCAAAACGAGCGCAGCGAGTTTTGCTAAAACTTTTTCAGACGACCTTTCTGCTAAAATCCCACTCTCAAACAAAAGGGAAACCCGCCATGCACGAAATCAAATGCCCGCACTGCCATACCGCGTTTACCGTCAACGAAGCCAGTTACGCCGACATCCTGAACCAAGTCCGCACCCAAGAATTTCAAACCGAAATCCACGAACGCCTGCAACAGGCGCAGATGCAGTTTCAAAGCGATATGCAGCTTGCCCAAGCGCAGGCGCAAAATCAGTTCGACAAAATCCTAGCCGACAAAAACCACGAAATCGCCGCCCTGTCCAACCAAATCAACGCCTACGAAAAAGACAGCAAACTTGCCGCCGCCGAAATCGAAGGTCGTCTGAAAGCGCAAATCGCCGAGCAAGACAAATTAATTGCAGAACTGAAAGCGCAGGCAAAATCGCTGGAAACGGCGAAAAACATGGAAAAAGAGCTAGAAATCACCAAAGCCGTTGCCGAAAAAGAACGCGAATTGGGCAATCTGAACACCCAGCTCATGCTGCAAACCAAAGAAAACCAGTTGGAAAAACAAAGCCTGCGCGAAAAATACGAAGCCGAACTCAAACAAAAAGACGAAACCATCGCCTTCTACAAAGACTTCAAAGCCAAACAGTCCACCAAAATGATAGGCGAAAGCCTCGAGCAGCACTGCGAAACCGAATTCAACCGCATCCGCACCACCGCCTTTCCCCAAGCCGTCTTCGGCAAGGACAACGACGCCAAAACCGGCAGCAAAGGCGACTACATCTACCGCGAAACCGACGAAGAAGGCAACGAAATCATCTCCATCATGTTCGAGATGAAAAACGAAAACGACGAAACCGCCACCAAAAAGAAAAA
>CAKMQH010000335.1 GCA_927911515.1 uncultured Neisseria sp. | reverse complement strand
TCAAAAATCGGTGATTATTTTAGATAATGCACGATTTCACCGTATGAGCGTCTTACGGGAAATGGCGGAAAAATTGGGACATAAGGTATTGCCTCTTGCACCTTATTCACCTGAGCTCAACCCGATTGAGAAGGTGTGGGCGAATATTAAGCGGTATCTGCGAACCGTTTTGTCTGATTACGCCCGATTTGACGATGCGCTAGTGTCCTATTTTGATTTTAATTGACTATATTTGCCGTTTCTGTCGATTTTGACCAATTTGACATCGAATATCAAAACGGAATTCGGACCGATTTTATTGCCAACCTTTTCTTCTCCGTAAGCGAGTTTGGCAGGAATATAAAAGGTAGCCTCACCGCCTTCTTTCAAAATTTTCAAGCCTTCGCCCAAGCCTTTTATGATTTGCCCAACCGGAACAATGGAGTATTCGCCTACGCCGTCATCACTTGCACCGTCTTTACTGCTGTCGAAAACAGTACCGTCAATCAGACGGCCTTCATATCCAATATGTACGAGATCGTTTTTCCGAGGCTGTCTGCCTGTACCCTCTTTGATCATTTTGTATTGCAAACCGGATGCTGTTGTTTTCACGCCCTCTTTAATGGCATTTTCTTTCAAAAAAGCTTCGCCTTTTTCTTTATTGGCTTGGGCTTCTTCCTCGTATTTTTTCGTTGCTTTAGCTTCAAGTTCTGTCATGATTTCCACCTGCGCTATGCTGGCTTCCGATTCACTCAATTTAGTCTGTTTACCATCGTATACGGACTGTACGGCGTTAAAGAAGGCTTTCATATCAACTTCGAAACCCTGTTCCTTCATCTGCTTCAAGGATTTGCCAACGTCCATACCCATTGCATAGCTGCCTTTTTCATCCAAACTTTTGAAAGATGAAGATGTATCCGATTCAGCAGAAGCCTCGGTTTCTTTTGCAGTTGTACCATTAAGAGATGAAGGCGTGGTCGTAGTTGAAGAAGTATCGGGGGTTTTATTGCTGCAAGCTGTCAGGGAAAACGTGGCAATAAGTGCCAACATGCTTAATTTCAAGATTTTATTCATAGTATTTCTCTTTGGCGGGAAATTGGAAGAAGCTGGGATTATAACCTTCGCATAAAGAAATCAGAAAAAAAATCATACAAACACGATAAAAAAAGGTCGTCTAAAAACCCAAAAACCAAGTTTTCAGACGACCTTTCCCACCCTTATGGCAATAAAGCCACACCAACCAATGTAAACCGTCATTTAAGCCTTTATCATTTTTTCTACACTCCGCCGCCGCTGCCAAACGCTCCTCTCTCCACACAGCAAGGTTCATAAATCTTCATACTTTTCATCGCACTTTACGCAAATTATAAATCGCGCACCTCAACATTTCGGTCGGCACAAATTCAGCCGTTTCAATGAATTACAAACGTTAAGCACTTGAGAAAATGGGTAACGCCTCGGCAAAGGCGGTTGCGGCTCATCCGCAAGCATCCGATACTGGATTCGTCGGAAGCAGAAACAAGCTTCCTGTTTATCCGTGAAGGAGCATTATCATGAAAAAAACCTTACTGACTGTTTTATTGGCTACCGCTTCCGCTATTACTTTCGCTGACGGTTCATTTACCGGCGCAGGCTTGGAAGTCGGCGCGGGCGTGACCAAAAGTGATGTGCGCAATGCCAAGCTGAATGAGAAAACCAAAGGCGACGTTGCCGTGCGCGGCAGCTACAACACACAATTCGGACAAAGCAACTGGATTGGCGGCGTTGAAGCCGGTGTCAAACCGCTGCACCGCAAAATCGCGGGCAATGCGAAACAAAAAGTCGATGCCAACGTTTCCTACGTCCAAGGCTACCGCCTGACCGACAATGCGCTGGCTTACGGTAAGGTCGGCTACCACTACGGCCGCTTCGATAATCTGGGTGCGAAACGCAACAATATGAACGGCCTCGGCTACGGTGTGGGCGCGAAATACGCCGTTACACCGAATGTCGAAGTCGGTGCCGAATGGGAGCAAACCCGTTATAAAAAAGACAATTTGAAAGTCCACAACAACAGCTACATGGCTACTGTCGGCTACCGCTTCAAATAATCTTTTTTAAACAGACAAAGGTCGTCTGAAACCGGATTTACGGTTTCAGACGACCTTTTTGTCGATTCGGGCATCTTGGCGATGCCCTATTCTTTCAGCCTTCAGTCTTTGCGCGTTTCCACCAAGACCATTTCGGCAGCGGCGACGGGTTCGGCCTCAACCTTCGGTACGTCCGCGCGGCGCAGGCCGGATTCGGGTTCGGGTTGGACCTGTTCGGCAAAAGCGGCGACGGCTTCGGGATCGGTTTCGACAAACACCAAACCGCCTAAGTCGGGCATAACGGCAACGGCAGGAGCGGCAGTTCCTTCCGGTTGGCTTGCTTCCGACGCGGTTTGCGGCTCGGATTCTGCTGCTTGGGCGGCTGCGGCAACCGCTGCTGCTGCGGCAAGGGCTTCGATGGCGGCGGCGGCTTCGCGCTCGGCTTTCCAAACGACCAGTTCTTCCTCCATTTCGGCAACGGCTTCTACCTCGCCTTCGGCAGGGACGGCGGTCATCGGTTGGTAGCCGTCTTCGGTTTCGATGGCGAACACGGAAGTCGAAGTTTCTTCGACGCTGCCGATGGCGGAGTCGATGATACTGCATTCGTCGTCGGTGCTGTCTTCGATCAAGATGTCGCTATCCACATCTTCGCCTTCGATAGAGAACACGAACGCTTCTTCAGTGGCAACGGGTTCGGAAACCACGACAACCAAAGGCTCGCCGCTATCCTCAGGAACGGGGATGGTTACGGCAAACGGCTCTTCTTCGACGGTATCGCCCATGACGTGCGCGGCGGCGAAGAGGACTTTGTCGGCGGTATCGTGAATATTCAGGTACTGCTCGATTTTGGCGGCAGACGGAATATTGCGTTTTTTACCGTTTTGACGGCGGTCGCGCTGATTGTTGCGTTCGCGGCGGTCGCGTTGGTTGTTGCGCTCGCGTTGGCGGCGTTCGTTGCCTTTCGGCGCATCGGTATCGGCGGTTTGTACGCCCTCTTCCGCCACATTGTCCACTGTTTCGGACAAGGTTTCTTCCGCGCGGATGTCCGCTTGTTCGCGGTTACGTTCGTTGCGGTTGTTGTTGCGGCGGCGTTTGTTGCCTTGCGCCTGCTCGCCTGAACGGGATTCGTTTTCAGACGACGTTGCAGCGGCAAGTGCTTGGACTTCGAGGTTTTCGGCTTCCGCTGCGGCGTTGCGCTCGTTTTGGCGGTTGCGGCTGCGACGGTTGTCTTTGGCATTGCGGGTTTCGTTTTCCGCTGCCTGATTGTCCGCTGCTTTGTCTTTGAAGTCCGCCACTTCGCGCACTTCTACCTTGCTGCCGTCGTGCCTGTTGTTGCGGCGCGGGTTTTGGCGGCGGTTGTTTGCGCGGCGGTTGCCGGAATGGCTGTTGTTGCGGTTGTTGCCGCTTGAAGTGCGTTTTTCTGCCACTTCGGCAACAGGCGCGGTTTCGGCTGCGGTATTGCCGCCGAAAATGCGTTTGAGCCATGCTTTGAAGCTATCCCACCATGAACCGCTTTTTTGCTCGGATACGGTCGGGGCAGGCTGGGTGTGGCGCACGCCTTTGACGGCGGGTTCGGGACGGGCGGCTTTGGCTCTTTCGCTGCCGAAAGGTTTGGCGGATTCGTCTTCTTCCGGCTCGGCAACACGTTTGTAGCTCGGTTCGCCGTCTTCTTCTACGTCGTCGATGCGGATGCGGTTGATTTCGTAGTGCGGATTTTCCAGATGGATATTCGGAATCAGGACGACGTTGACGTCCAAACGCTCTTCCATCGCAAACAGCTCGGCACGTTTTTCGTTCAGCAGGAAGGTAGCGACATCGACGGGCACTTGGGCATGCACTTCGCCGGTGTTGTCTTTCATCGCTTCTTCTTGAATGATGCGCAAAACGTGCAGGGCGGTCGATTCGATGCCGCGGATGACACCGGTGCCGGCACAGCGCGGACAAGCGACGTGGCTGCTTTCGCCCAAAGCGGGTTTCAGACGCTGGCGACTCAATTCCAAGAGGCCGAAGCGGGAGAGTTTGCCCATTTGCACGCGGGCGCGGTCTTTTTTGAGCGCGTCGCGCAGGACGTTTTCAACATCGCGCTGGTGCTTGGGATTTCCATATCGATGAAGTCGATGACGACCAAACCGCCCAAGTCGCGCAGGCGCATTTGGCGGGCCGACTTCTTCTGCGGCTTCCATATTGGTTT
>CAKMQH010000334.1 GCA_927911515.1 uncultured Neisseria sp. | reverse complement strand
CCGGACCGGGATAGTAGGCAACGAAGCCGAACGGTTTGGTTGCCGCGGCGGCGATGACTTCGTGAATATCGACATCCATTTTGTCGGCGACGATTTTCATCTCGTTCACCAAACCGATGTTTACGGCGCGGTGGATGTTTTCCAGAAGCTTGGTCAGTTCGGCGGCTTTGGTGGAGCTTACCGGTACGACTTTGTCGATGGCTGGCTGATACAGCGCGATACCGACTTCCAAACAAGCAGGGGTATGACCGCCGATGACTTTCGGAATGGTACGGGTTTCAAAATTCGGGTTGCCCGGGTCTTCGCGTTCCGGAGAGTACACCAAGAACACGTCTTTACCGACTTTCAAGCCGCCTTCTTCAACGCGCGGCAGCAATTCTTCTTCGGTTGTGCCGGGATAGGTAGTAGATTCCAAAGACAACACTTGACCGGCGCGCAGGTAAGGTTTCACCGCGTCGGTGGTGTCGATAACGAAACTCATGTCCGGCTCGCGGTATTTGTTCAACGGAGTCGGTACGCACAAAATCACGGCTTCCACTTCGCCGATGCGGGAGAAGTCGGTGGTGGCTTCAAACAGGCTGTTTGAGGCTGCGGCGATTTTCTCGGCAGGAATATGCTCGATGTAGGTTTCGCCTTTGTTGAGTTTGTCGACTTTGGTTTTGTCGATGTCGAAGCCCAAAACCTGATAACCGATGTCCACATAGCGGAGCATCAGCGGCAGGCCGACGTAGCCCAAGCCGACGATGCCGATTTTTGGCGGTTTTTATCTGCAAAATTTCTGAATGGTAATATTTTTCATGACAAGTCTCATGTGATGGAAAAGGGCGTGCCGCACAGTGCAAAATGCCGCAGCAGAACCCCGGCCGGCAGTCATAAAAACAGCAGGGTCGGAATCCGTTTTGTCGGTGTCGAAAATAAATCTTTCCCTAAGATTGGTTTTGGACGTAAAAGTTTTGCATGTGCAAATGCAGCATTGCCCGACGATAATGGAGTGTTGGGAAATGTTTATGCAAATATTATAATCAAGCTGGGCGGTAAGATTTTGAATTGTATTATTTTTAGCGATGACTATACCGTTGGTGACTAAATATAATATCGGAATACAAATAATTAATAAAATTAGTATTAATATATTTGCGTAATTTAACCTAAAATTAATATTACTAAGGTATATGTTGAAGCGGTATTTGTAACACTGGCAAGCAAATCAGGCGATGCAGTAAAACACCGTTGCTTCTAACAAAAAGGTCTCTGAAAACCAAAAATCAGTTTTCAGACGACCTTTGTTGTTTATGAATCAGCTTATTTTTTACGCAAAACCCATTTTACGTCCTGCCCGATCAGCTCTACCGAACGGCTTTCCCACGCGCCTTCCGAAGTCAAAACGGCGGGGTTGGCGGGGAGGGTGAGCAGGCTTCTGCCTTCCCCTAAGATTTTCGGCGCTTGGTACAACACGATTTCATCTGCCAAGCCTGCTTCGATAAAGGTGGAGGTCAGCGTCGCGCCCGCTTCGACCATAATCTCGCCGTAGCCCAGCTCTGCCAACTGAGGCAACAGGGCGGCAAGGTCTATGCGTCCGGCGGCGTTTTCAGACGACCTCAAGAGGCGGATATGATGGAACGCGCGGTATGGTTTGAGACGTTCTTCATCATCGACGGCGGTTACGATGACGGTGGGGCTGAGGTCGTCTGAAACCATGTGGCTACCCAACGGCGTTTGCAATTTGCTGTCCAACACGATACGCGCGGGCTGGCGCAGCGTCGGGAAGGTGCGGACGTTGAGGTGCGGATTGTCGGCAAGCACTGTGCCGATGCCGGTTAAGACGGCGCAGCTTTCCGCACGCAAGGTTTGTACGTCCGCCCTTGCGGCTTCGCCGGTAATCCAGCAGCTGCGTCCGTCGGCGAGCGCGGTTTTGCCGTCCAAGCTGGCGGCGCATTTAACGCGGACAAACGGGCGGCCACGTTCGATACGGGAGAGGAAGCCTCGGTTGAGTTCGCGCGCTTCGGTTTCCAGCAAACCGCTTTCGGTGCGGATGCCTGCGGCTTCCAGCATTGCCAAGCCTTTGCCTGCCACCAGAGGATTGGGGTCGGTCATGGCGGCGACCACGCGCGACACCCCCGAACCGATCAGGGCTTCGGCGCAGGGCGGCGTACGGCCGTAATGGCTGCACGGTTCGAGCGTCACATAAGCCGTCGCTCCGCGCGCCATTTCGCCCGCCTGCCGCAGCGCATGCACTTCGGCATGTGGTTCGCCCGCTTTAACATGAAACCCCTGTCCGACGATTTGGCTGCCGTGTGCAATCACGCAGCCGACGCGCGGGTTGGGTGAAGTGGAAAAACGCCCGAGCCGAGCAAGGGCAAGGGCGTTTTGCATCATTTGGGTATCAATACAATCAAACATAATTTGGATTTCTTAAAGTTTTCCGTTTTCAGACGACCTTTTCTTTCGCCGTATTCCGTTCATCAAAGCATTAACGCGACAAGCTCAATTCTTTCAATACTTCCGACAATTCCTTCTGACCCACGTGATGGCTGTACGCGCAAACGGTATAAATATTGGCTTCGTGAATGGCGATGCAGTATTGGTGGAACGTACCTTGCCGGTCTTCGCGGTCGGTTTGGTAATTCATGCGGTTGTCGGTGGCGATGCCGACGCGGACATTTTGAGTCTCGTCCGATTGCAGCGCGGTTTTGAGTTCGGCGAAATAGGCTTTGGCATCCGTTTGGGCAGGGCCGTTGTTCGCCGCATAAATGGTAATGCGCGCTTCAGGGTCGTGTTGGAGCAGAATCAGACTGGAGGCGGGAACGTTTTTCGGATGGAGGGCGGAATCGGCGATGATGTCGGTGAAGTGGCTGTTGTGAACAGAGATGGAAATTTTGCCGTCCATGCTCGTCAGCGTTTGAACCGTATCGGAGGCGGCTTTCGACACCGCATCGCCCTGCTCGGGGCTGCAGGCGGCAAGGCAGAATAGTGCGGCGGCTACGGATAACACTCTTTTCATAAACATCCTCTTCATCATCAACACACCGCTTTCAGACGACCTATTTCCCGTCGGTCTGCACCAGCGTGGCGATTGCCTGAGTAAACTCGGACACGTCGTTGAAACTTTTATAAACGGAAGCAAAACGGACATAGGCGACCTGATCGATTTTTGCCAATTCCTCCATCGCCATTTCGCCCACCATGCGCGACGGCACTTCCTTTTTGCCCGACTGATACAGACGCTGCTCAATCAGCGCGACCGTTTCGTCGATTTTTTCTTGGGCAATCGGACGTTTGTGCAAAGCCCGTTCCAAACTGGTTTTCAGCTTGTGCGGATTAAACGCCACGCGCGTACCGTTGGATTTAATCACCTGCGGCATCCGCATTTCAACCGTTTCAAACGTACTGAACCGCTGCCCGCACTCCACGCAACGGCGGCGGCGGCGGATACTGTTCGTCTCTTCCAAGAGCCGCGAATCGGTGACTTGAGTATTGGGATGCTGACAAAACGGACATTTCATAAGTTTTTGAATTTATTTGTTTGTGAAACGGAATTGTAGCCGATTGAGCTATTCCCGTATAGTCGGTGGGTTTATTATGGGTTGAAGAGGTCGTCTGAAAGCGGAAATTCGAGCTTGAACTGGCCCCCAAATCTTGGACACTCATAAAAGCCTTTTCAGGCGCTCTGTGCAAGCCGGGTTCTGTATGCGACAGGACTCAGCTTTTTCAATTTCAAACTGCAACGCTCGCGGTTGTACGTAATCCATATAGTCATCTATCTGTTTCATCAATTCGTCCACCGTCAATTCTCCTGCGTTATAGAAACACTCCGTCTTCAGTACGGCAAAGAAGCTCTCCATCGGCGCATTGTCCCAACAGTTCACTTACGCGACATGCTTTGACCATGGAATGCTCCGCAAGCAATTCCCTATATCCCGACGTACGGTACAGCACGCCTTGGTCGGAATGAAGCATCGTTCCTTCGCCGGTCAGCCGGGGTGCGGCTTTTTCGAGCATTTCCTTCACCATTTTCGCTGTTAGCATTGC
>CAKMQH010000333.1 GCA_927911515.1 uncultured Neisseria sp. | reverse complement strand
GCTGAAGCACCAAGTGAATCGGTTCCGTACTATTTGTACTGTCTGCGGCTTCGTCGCCTTGTCCTGATTTTTGTTAATCCACTATATTATTCTACTGGCGGCTGCGTATCGTCCAATATTCCTTCGCCACGTTGCGCTACCGTCCAAACTACCCGCTCTGCCGCCAATTCCCTGCACAATACTTCCTTCACTTTTTCCAACTTCATGCCGCCGCAGATAAATGCGTCTATGGCGGCGAAGCGGTGTTCCGGCCAAGTGTGGATGCTGATGTGGGATTCGGCGAGGAGTAGGATGCCGGTAATGCCGCCAGCCCCGCCGAAGGTGTGGAAACGCTCGGCAAGGACGGTGGCTTCTGCGGCTTGGGCGGCGGCTTTAAGGGCGGTTTTCAGACGACCCTCGTCTTTCAAGACAGCTTCATCACAGCCATATAAATCTAAAAGACCATGGTTGCCGGGGATATGGGTCATTTATGACCTCCGGAGAAACCTCCGCCGCCGTAATAGCCGCCGGAGTGCATACGTGAGCCGTCGGAGTCGGAAGAACCGTAGCTGATGATCATGGAGATAATGATGATGATGGTGCTGAAAATGATATAAGTGGCTCTCGACATGATTAATCCTCGTCCTCGTCTTCTTTGCCCATGTTCCACAACAACCATGTTCCTATAAAGATGACGGCAAATGTGGCAGAGTTGCCGTTGGTCAGCAGCGCGGGAAGGTTGACGACGACCAAGATGGCGGTCATGACAAGCCTCAATTGGCTATCGACGCCGTCCGCGCTCATTTTCGCCGTGTATCTGGGCGCTTCCGCCTGCAAGCCGAAGGCGCTGGCAACTTTGCCGTAGGTCGTGCGCGTGCTTTTACTCCATGCCAGCTCGTGTTCGGTCAGCTCGGCACAAGTTTGCTGTTGCTGCCGACTTGGTAGTCGGTGTAATACGCCAAATCACCCGAACGGATATGCCAGTAAAACGCGCCGGCGGCGACTTCGACTTTACCGCCATAGGAATAAAGTTCATTACAACCTTGCGGCTTGCGGGCGTTGTTTAAACGCGGCCAGTTGTTTTGCGTTTCGGATTGGCTCCACTCGCCGTCGGACGATTCAACCAACCACGCAAAGCCTTTCTGCGGATTGTAAAGCAGGTATTCGACCCACCAACCGACCGGCGTCAGCATGCGCCGTTTGCCTTCAAACATATATTCGTAAGTCGCATCGGGATCCAGCTCGGAATACCTGACCGCCCCCATCACAAAATAATCATTGTTATTCAGACGACCTTGCTTGCCGATAGGCAGGGTAAACAGTTTATCCTGCGACACACGCATGGCGTTGGCAGTAATCAGCAGCGCTTTTTGTTTGCCGACTTCCAATTCGCTGCCGCAGCTCGGGCAAATCAGAAAATCGGTGACACCGCTCAACCAATGGACGGATGATCCGCAATTCGGACAATTTTCCGAATGGTGGCTACCTTTCAGACGACCTGCTGTTTCACGGATTTGGTCGTCGGTACGGGTATTTTGCAGCTTCAGTTCATTTAGACCGACCATACTGCCGTAATAGATTTCGGGAGGATCCTCGCCGTAATCTATCGTCAGGAAAAGACCGGCGTGTCGCCAGTCTATGACTTTGCTTGTCGTATCCTCAGTCAGCTTAAACGGCAATTCGCCCTGCGCCGCCGATTTTCTGAGGCTAATTTCACGTTTATCCGACGGAACAAAGTTTTTATTTTGAAAATTAAAATTGCAACCGCCCGGCACAACGTCGTAAAACTCCGGTACCACTTCAGTCGTCTCGACCAAGCGCGTCATGGAATACAGGTCGCCGGATTCAGACAGCCAGCCGGTTTGCCCGTCGTCAAACAGCGCGTACCACTCGTTCCACACGCCGTCGTCGTATTGCACCTGAAGCCGTCCGACCAAAGTAAAGGGGTGGGTAACAAATGTACCCGTCGTGCCGATTTGCAACGGGCTGAAATCTTCCAGCAATGCGGAATCGCGTCCGGAATCGACGATACTGTCATCCTGCCGCACCAGCATACTGTTGCAGTAGCCGCACACCAGCGTTACGGCTGAGGCGGAATGCGCTTCGACGGGTGCGCCGCAGCTTGGGCAGTCGGTTTTAAAGAATGGGGTGTTTGACATGAATTTTCTTTTTCGGAATTTCAGACGACCTAGGGCAAACTGATACGGGCTTCAGCCGGTTTAAAAAACACGGGCAAATAAACACCTTGCCGCATTTTCCAAAACGCAAACGGCGTCCGCACTATCCGTATGCCGATGCAGACCGCAGCAAACAAGCAGTCGGCAGCAATATGATTGTATAGTAAAACAAAACGGCTTGGGTACGGAATCAGGCAAGCGCAGCCCTGTCCTACCGAATTTAACCCATCTATACGAAAAGGTCGTCTGAAAACCGCTCCTCAAATTTAAGAAACCGATATTTTCAGAGACCTTAACGATATTGGAACCGATACGTTTAACAACGACTTTTCTCAGTCAAACATCGGATACACGGCTTACCGCGCATTATTCCGCCAACCAAATCAGGCTGACCATACGGCCGGTTTGTCCGTCGCGGCGGTAAGAGAAGAAAGTGTCGCGTTCCAAGACGGTGCAGTGTGTGCCGCCGTAAATCATGTCCACGCCTTCGCGGCGCAGAACCAAACGCGCCAGCGCGTAGATGTCGGCAAGATACTTACCGCCGCCGATATCTTCGAATGCGTCCGCAGCTTCGGGCATGGGTGCGCAAAATGCGTCGAACACGTCTTGTCCGACTTCGAACGCGTCCGCGCCGATGGCAGGGCCGAGATATGCCATGATTTCGACGGGCGCAACATTCATCGCGGCAATGGTGTTTTGCAATACGCCGCCTGCCAAACCGCGCCAGCCTGCATGTGCGGCAGCGACGACCGTCCCGGCTTTATCGCAGAACAAGACAGGCAGGCAGTCGGCAGTCATCGCGGCGCAGGCGGCTTCGCCCGTGTTGTCCACCGAAGCGTCTGCGTCGGGCGTGTTGCCCAATGCGTCGGCAGCGTTGACGACGATGGTGCTGTGGATTTGATTGAGGTAGGCGACGGGCAGCCCGACCTGTTCCTGCACAATTTCACGGTTGCGGCGCACGGCATCGGGGTCATCGCCGACGTGCGAACCGAGGTTCAAACTTTGATACACGCCTTGGCTCGCGCCGCCGTTGCGAGTGGTAATCAGGGTTTTCACGTTGGCAGGCGCAGGCCAGTCGGCAATCAGGAAATTTTTGCCTTGAGGGGCGAGGTTTAAGGTTTCTGTGATGGTTTTCATGTTTTATTTGAGTAAGGAAAGGTTTGAAAAGAATGCGTCTATCAGTCTCGACACGCCACATTGTACTTTTTCAGACGACCTTTTCATCTACTGCGTGAAAGCTATTTGAACATTCGATCAGACTAGTTGTACAAGCCGTTTTCATCTAAAGGCAAATTCATCTGCTTGGCAATATTTTGCGCGGCAGCCGCGAAATCTTCTTTGTCTGACGGCTTGCTATAAATAAAAGTCAAAATTCGAACGTATGGTGCGGGATATGGACGGCGATATTCCAGCGTAAAAAATTCTCCATAGAGATCGCCTCTCCATCTGATTGCCGATAAGTGGTCATTTTCAGAAAGAAGATATTCCATAACGATTTCGCTGCCTTCCCAATGCGTCAGGACTCGTTTGACAGGGTCGTATCGCCAAAACTTATCCTGTAATTTTTCCAATGCTCTTTTTTTGGATGATAGAGACACATACGGGAAGGACAAAATCATTATCAAAAGAAATGACAGCATGAAGACACCGGAGCCTATGTTCAGAATCTCCATATCTTCCATGTTCCGCGTACCCAACCATACGGGCAGCGCAATCATGTAAACGATGGCAGCTTTAGTGGGAAGTCGATATGTTTTTTCAGATGTCAAATTGCCGTAACCCGCCAGCCACTGCATTTTGCCGTCCATTTGTGCAAGTGTGACCAAATCTGAAGAAGACATCTTAATCCCTCACATAAACTACTTCGACATCGTAGTCGTCTTCGTTCCAATCATCATCATCCGTGCCGAGTTTGTCCTGCCATTCTTCTTCGTTGCTCAAAGACGAATCCAAGCCTGCTTCGAGACGCAGGACGGAGAGCAAGTGATACATATCTTCGGGAATCGGGGCTTCGAAGGAAACGGTTTCGCCGGTTTTCGGATGGACGAAACTCAAGCGGTAGGCGTGCAACGCCTGACGCGATCCCAGACTTTTGACCGCTTCTTTTACAGGATCGCTGCACGGATGGCGCAGGTTTCCGTAAACGGGGTCGGCGGCAAGCGGATGATTGGCTTCGCGCATATGGACGCGGATTTGGTGCGTCCTGCCTGTTTCGAGCGAGCATTCGATGTAGCTGTGGGCAAGATAGCGTTCCAACACTTTGACGTGTGTCACGGCAGGTTTGCCGCCGAATTTGACGACTGCCATTTTCAGGCGGTTGTGCGGATCGCGTCCGATTTGGGTTTCGATTTTGCCGTCAAAGGGAACGATGCCGTTGGCGACGGCGCGGTAGATGCGTTTGACCGTGCGTTCTTGAAGCTGTTGCACGAGGGAGTTTTGCGCAGGCAGGGTTTTGGCGACCACCATCAGGCCGCTGGTTTCTTTGTCGAGCCTGTGGACGATGCCCGCGCGCGGAATCTGGCTCAATTCAGGACAATGCGCCAGCAAACCATTGAGCAGCGTCCCCGTCCAGTTGCCTGCGGCGGGATGAACGACCAGTCCGGCGGGTTTGTTGACGACAATGACGGTATCGTCTTCGTACACAATATCCAAATCCATCGCTTCAGGTTTGAACGCGAGATTCTCTTCGCTCGGACGTACCGTTACGCTGACGGATTCTCCGCCTATCATTTTGTCTTTGGGTTGGGCAGGCTTATCGTTTACAATAACCGCGCCTTCTTTAATCCACGATGTCAGGCGGCTGCGCGAATAATCAGGCATAAGCTTTGCCAACACAGCATCCAGCCGCCCGCCCGCAAGCTCCAGCGGAACAGTCAAATTAACACAACTTTCTGCTTCGGGGGCTGACGTAAAGTCTAAATCGTCGCTATAATCGGCTTCATTATCAAAGGAAGTATTCTGCATGAAAAAAATTCTTTTAGTAGTTTCGTTAAGTCTGGCACTCGGTGCCTGTGCAAGCAATAAAGGTACGGTCGATAAAGACGCGCAAATCACACAAGATTGGAACGTGGAAAAACTCTATGCCGAAGCGCATGACGAGTTAAACAGCAGCAATTATACGCGAGCCATCAAGTTATACGAAATTTTAGAATCCCGCTTCCCCAACGGCCGCTACGCGCAACAGGCGCAACTCGATACCGCATACGCCTATTACAAAGACGACGAGCCTGAAAAAGCCCTCGCCGCCATCGACCGCTTCCAGCGCCATCACCCGCAACATCCGAATATGGATTACGCGCTTTACCTCAAAGGCTTGGTTTTATTCAACGAAGACCAATCCTTCCTCAACAAACTCGCCTCGCAAGACTGGTCCGACCGCGACCCTAAAGCCAACCGCAGCGCATATCAAGCATTTGCCGAATTGGTACAACGCTATCCGGAAAGCAAATACGCCGCCGACGCAACCGAGCGCATGGCAAAACTGGTGGACGCATTGGGCGGTAACGAAATCTCCGTCGCCCGCTACTACATGAAACGCGGCGCCTACCTCGCCGCTGTCAACCGCGCCCAAAAAATCGTCGAGCGTTATCAAAACACCCGCTACGTCGAAGAAGCCCTTGCCATGATGGAGCTGGCTTATAAGAAACTGGACAAACCCCAACTCGCCGCCGACACCCGCCGCGTCTTGGAAACCAACTTCCCGCAAAGCCCATTCCTGCAACACCAATGGCAGCCAAACGACATGCCTTGGTGGCGCTACTGGCGTTAAAGCTTGAAGTCTAAAGTATAGTGATACCGTATCACCCTATGCTTTTCCGAAACCAAAGGTCTCTGAAACTGGGAAATACAGTTTCAGACGACCTTTTTATGTTTCAAACAACCTTCTTCGCAGGCAAAACCCACGCCACCCTATTCGCCTTAGAAAGAGACCTTTGCAAAATTCCCCAAAATCCCCTAAATTCCCACCAAGACATTTAGGGGATTTCTCATGACCACCTTCTTCCAGCAAACCGCACAAGCCATGATCGCCAAACACATCGACCGCTTCCCACTATTGAAGTTGGATCAAGTGATTGATTGGCAGCCGATCGAACAATACCTGAATCGTCAAAGAACCCGTTACCTTAGAGACCACCGCGGCCGTCCCGCCTATCCCCTGTTGTCCATGTTCAAAGCCGTCCTGCTCGGACAATGGCACAGCCTCTCCGATCCCGAAGGCGATGTGTTTGAACCTGTT
>CAKMQH010000332.1 GCA_927911515.1 uncultured Neisseria sp. | reverse complement strand
ATTATGAGTGGATTAAATTTAAACAGGACAAGGCGACGAAGCCGCAGACAGTACAGATAGTACGGAACCGATTCACTTGGTGCTTCAGCACCTTAGAGAATCGTTCTCTTTGAGCTAAGGCGAGGCAACGCCGTACTGGTTCAAAGTTAATCCACTATAAAAACCAAAAGGTCGTCTGAAACCCAATACCATGATTTCAGACGACCTTTGAACAAAAACAATCTTGTCTTATTCCGAATATGTAAACTTCGCACGTTTGACGTTGCAAAAAATTTCATACGGAATCATACCGGCAGCTTCGGCGACTTCGTTGATATTAACAATGTCGCCCCACAATTCAACTTCCGCACCCAAACCTTCTTTGGAAGCATCGAGTTCGACGGTAATCATGTCCATAGACACCCTGCCGATAATTCGGCTGCGTTTGCCTTCGACGGCAACAGGCGAATTGGTCGAGGCGCGGCGCGGATAACCGTCGGCGTAGCCGCAGGCAATCAGGCCGACGCGGGTGGACTTGCTGGTGTAAAACGTTGCGCCGTAGCCGATGGGAGAATGAGGTTGCAGAACGCGTTCGCCGAATACGCGGGAAGTCAGGCGCATGACGGGTTTCAGGCGTTCGTCCACGCCGCCAAACGGAGAGATGCCGTAAAGTGCCAGTCCGGCGCGCCCCCAGTCGCGGCGCGCTTCGGGAACGTTCAAGATGGCGGCGGAGTTGGCGAGGCTTTCTTCGCCTTCCAAGCCTTCACACGCCAAATCAAAGGCTTCAAGCTGCATTTCGGTCATGCCGTTGTCGGGTTCGTCGGCGCAGGCAAAGTGGCTGAACTTGACGATGCCGTCAACGTGTTTGCATTGTTTCAGGGCGGTGTAGGCAGAAGTGTAATTGTGCGGAAAGAAACCGGCACGATGCATACCGGAATCCATTTTGAGCCAGACTTTAACGGGATTCTGCCAATGATGGACGATTAAGGCTTCGAGTTGCCATTGGCTGGCGACGCCCGGCCACAGATTGTATTTATCGACGGTAGCGTATTCCGACGCCTCAAAGATGCCTTCGAGCAATACGATGGGATTGGTAATGCCGTTTTCGCGCAATTCGACGGCTTCGTCCACGGTGGCGACGGCAAACCCGTCAGCAAGGTCGGACAATGCGTGGGCGCACCGTACCGCGCCGTGTCCGTAAGCGTCTGCTTTGATAACGGCAAGCATTTTGCCGCCGTGAATCTGTTTCAGGGTTTGATAATTGTGGCGCAGATTATCCAAGCGGATTCGGGCATTTAATGGACGCATGATTTGTTCTTTCCGTTAATGAAGGTCGTCTGAAAATGGATATTCACGTTTTCAGACGACCTTAAATATGGCTAATGCTTATAATTATAGGCTTAAAGACGCATTTTTTTAAATATCCGATGCGTCCGCCCAATTAATTATCTTATTAATGGACAAGCATCAAGCCGACAGATTGGGATAAAAACTCCAAGCATTGGATGCTTGAACGTATTGCCTAGGCGGAGTTCCTAAAAAACCTCATCCAATCCCCGTTTAAAACCGGTTTTTAATTCCCGCAACGCGGCAAATACTTCCAAACCGCTGTCCAGTTGCTTCCCTACCAAATCTTCAACCCGTTCGCGGACATGGGGCAAATCGACCCGCAAAAACGGATTGATTTTGCGTTCATGCGCGAGGGTAACGGGCAGGGTCGGCGTATCTTCCGCCGCGCGCAAAGCCGCTTGAATATCAGGATTTTCCGGTTCTATAAATTCGGCAAAACGCAGATTGGCGGCGGTGTATTCGTGCGCGGGATAAAACAGCGTGTCTTCGGGCAACTGATTGAACCTTTGGAAACTGTCGTACAAATCTTCTATCGTTCCCGTAAACACCCTGCCGCAGCCGGCAGAGAATAATGTATCGCCGCAGAAAACGTGCAAACCTTCGGCGTTTTCCAAAAGATAGCTGACGTGGCGGTCGGTATGACCGGGCGTTGCCCACACGGTAACCAGCCCGTCGCCGAATGGAAACTGCGTACCCGCCGTAACCGTGTGAGTTGCCAAGTCAATATCCGCCTCGCCATACACGGGCGATTCCATAAAGCCGTTTTTGAGGGATTGGATCCCGCCGATGTGGTCGTGATGCAGATGGGTAACCCACGTTTGCGCCAGCATCAGGCGGTTGCGGACGAGGAATATCAAAACGGGCGTGGCATCGGACGGATCGACGCAGGCGGCGTGGTTGCCGTCTTGAATCATCCAAATGTAGTTGTCGTTTAAGGCTTTGACGGGTGTAATTTTCATAGGATTTCTTTTGTAGGTAGTGATTTGAGATGCGGCTGAACCATGAAGCCGTATGGTATAGTGGATTAACTTTAAACCAGGACGGCGTTGCCTTGCCTTAGCTCAAAGAGAACGATCTCTAAGGTGCTGAAGCACCAAGTGAATCGGTTCCGTACTATCTGTACTGTCTGCGGCTTCGTCGCCTTGTCCTGATTTAAATTTAATCCACTATAAAGGTCGTCTGAAACCGTGTCCGGCTTCGCAGCATCACCAGCCTGCCTGTCGCGCGACCTTTCACTTAGGCTTCAAACGTATCCAGCCAAATCCGCCAGCTTTCGTCGGTGTCGGCGCAGACGGTCAGGGTTT
>CAKMQH010000331.1 GCA_927911515.1 uncultured Neisseria sp. | reverse complement strand
GTTTGCATTCCATACCCAAAAAGCCCGATGGGCTGGTCGTAATCGCGACAGTAGTTTTCAGAAAAAGAGTTTTGTCAAAAAAGCGCAGGCGTATCATGATAAGCGCAATCACATTATCGATATAACCGACCGCCTCCTCCTTACTCTCGAAAAGGCGTTCTAAATCCGCTTCCGCATGATCGTGAACAATAAGTTGCATAATATATCTTTTTAGTTATATTCCGCAAGCGGCCACCCTACCGCTTGTCTCAAAATCCCGACAAATGCCATGCGCCGCGGACTTTGCCGCAGATGGTTAGTTTTTCCAACTTGTCGTTTTCGATGGTTTCGGTGCGGTATAGCGGGTTGTCGCTGATGACGAGCAGGCCGCCGCCGACGGAGGCTTGCAGGCGTTTGGCTTTTAGGCCGTCGGCGAAGGACAGGAGGTAAACGCCCTCGCCCTCGAATGAGCGCACGGAGGTATCGACGAAGAGTACGTCTCCGTCTTCGATGGTGCCTTGCATCGAATCGCCGCGCGCGGTGATGACTTGGATGCGGGATAGATTGCCGCCGAGTTTTTCGCGCGCCCACGCTTTATCGACATGGACGAAATCGACGACCTCCGCCGTCTCGTTGTTGATGTATCCGTCGCCCAGCGCAGCGATCACGTCCAGCCGCTCGAAACGGATATGGTCGTCTGAAGGGTCGTCTGAAAGGTTTTCAGACGACCTATACATTCCTAAATCTTTCCTATACTTATCACCTAAACCATCTGCCAGCCATCGAGTAGAAAAGTTTGTCTTCTTCTCAAATGCCAATAACGGCTTTTTTCCTAAGCCAGTCTGCCCATTGAACCACTGCCCGACAAGACCTTTTGAGACACCTGCGAAGTCTGCCAAGTCCTGTTGAGTAATTAGACCGTGTTCATCCATCAATTCCTGAAGTCTGCCTTTCAAGTCCATCGCAAAAAAATCCCAGCTAAAAAATACTTAGTAAAAACAATGATTATTTAGAATTCTAAACTATTAATTGTTTAGTATGCTTGACTAGACAGGTTTAGGATTGTATAGTTCACTAAACTTTAAAAAGGAAAGAAAAATGAAAACAGACCAGCAAGTCAAGTTCATTAAAGAATTGGGAGGCGTTTCAGCAGTTGCAGAAATCTGCGGAATAACTCGGGGGGCGGTTTCTCAATGGCAGAAAAACGGCATTCCGAAAGCCCAAATGAATTTTCTAAAAGCAAAGTTTCCAGTGCAGTACAAACAAATTTCAGACGACATCAACCCCAACCAAGGAGCAGAAAAATGACTGAACAGCAAAAACCGCCCCGCAGAGCAGGCGATTCGGGGTTTCGAATGGAAGGACTTTTGGGCGGTATATAGCGTAATGGTCGGTGCTGCCGAAAAGGGAGATAGGGAAACTATAAGGAAATGCCTTTTTTTGCAGCAAGCTCTTTTAGCACATCTCGCACCTCAGGCATGGTCAGAGCCAAATTCTTTATCACGCGCGGCTTTTGAGGCTCACGCAGATCAAACTCTTCGATGCCTCGAAGCATTATTAGACGACCAGCAGGATCGTATGGATATTCGTCAAAACGAGCAAGCAAACCAAGAATTTCCTGCTGAAGCGCAATAAGTTCGTCCACATTGTATTTTTTAGGCATTTGTTTATCCCAAAGATGATGAATAGGAAAACAAATTATAGACGACATCAACCCAATCAAGGAGCAGAAAGATGACAGCAATGAAAAAGCCCGCACGAAGCGGGCAGGAAAAGTCGGGAATCATCGAAATCAGTATAAGCGAACTGCGCTACCTGATGGCATATGCGGCAATGGCTGCGAATGCGTCGGACGAAGTCCGCAAGGGGCTGATTGATGAAGTTCAAGAATGGGCTATTTCCCGTCTGGACGAAAAGACAGAAGGGTATCCAGCCACTCGAGAGCCTGAGCCGCCTGTTGGTCTTCATCAAGATAAAACGGCTCGTCCAGAAGAAAATCCCGAGCTTCGTCAGATTGAATCAAAGGCGCGACGGCTGAGCGTATGGACGCTGAATTCCCTCCACAGGCGCGCCAAATGTATTCAAGAAATGCAGCGTTTAGAAGCTCTAGTCCTTCAAGCTCGGCAATCTGATTCTGAAGTATATCAATCTGATTCTGTGCAGCTTGTAATTGAGATTCGATAGTCATGATGTTTCTCCGTTGAAATTTTAACAATGCAAATCGGATTTTAACGGAAAAAATCAACACCACCCAACCTGAATTAAGGAACAGAAAAATGAAAGCAATGAAAAAGCCCGCACGAAGCGGGCAGATGGAAAAGACATTGAAGATGATTGCCGAAATCGGCAAATCGATGACTATTGAGGAACTGGCAAAGATAGGTCGAACAGGCCGTTGTCCAAGTCGTCGAT
Source organism: uncultured Neisseria sp. (assembly GCA_927911515.1). Lineage (GTDB taxonomy): Bacteria > Pseudomonadota > Gammaproteobacteria > Burkholderiales > Neisseriaceae > Neisseria. The sequence goes on along the minus strand of CAKMQH010000331.1, from coordinate 20,614 downwards.
TGTCTTCTGTATAAGTTCGGCAATGTCGCCTTGTGAGCGGGACTGTTGAAGAAGCAGCAGCCCACGCATTGGATTAAGCCCGAGAGGATACTTTTTTAAAACCGTCAGGGCTGCCGACAAAGCGATCTGATATTGATGGTGTTCGATAAAGAGCTGATATAGCTCGTTTTCATCATCAAGTAATGAATTGAATTCTTCTTTAAACATAGTTTCTCCGTTTACGGTTACTGGAAATGACATTGTAACGTGAGTGATGACAAAGCGGAAAGACGCTTGACCCGCCGGACAGTCGGCATCAACCCCAATAAAGGAGCAGAAAAATGACTGAAGAGCAAAAACCGCCCGCACAAGGCGGACGGTTGAAAAAATGGAAAACGGCTATTGCAGATTGGGCGGCATATCGGCTGCTTCTGATCTTACACCGAAATTACTTTGCAGATACTCGAAAGCCCGAAGCATTTGTTGTGTTGCATGCCGGGAAAGTTGAATCTCCATCGCCAAGCCGCCACCGCCCGCAACAAATTGATAGCAGGTTAAAGATATTGTTTTTGAATCCTCGTCATAACGGACATTCAGCGGCGAATCAACGGGTAGCCGAATAGTTTGTTTAACCTCTTCCATATTTTTCCTTTCGTTAAGTGATTAATGCAAATCAAATTATAACGGGGAAAATTTAAACCAACCAATCCTAAATAAGGAGCAGAAAAAATGGCACTTATCTTTACTCCAATAGCTGCCGAAGAACGCGCACAACGCGCCTATGTACGAACCAAAAAAGACCGTAAATACGGTTGTCTGTTCAATGACGATCTGAAAGAGCTGAGAAGCCTTGCCGCTGAATTGGCAAAAATGCCTGACCGCCCCGTCGAAGAAATCGCCGTCCGCGTTCAGGCATTGGAAATGCAGTTGCGCTATATCAACCGCCTCAAATACGGCAAAAACCTGCGCTTAATCAAGCGTGATGAAGCAATCAGGGAGGGGTTTGCGGTAGCGTCAAAAACACTTAATCGCTAAGAAACCTCAACTTTTCCTTTTGGCTGTGCCTCAAGTTTGCGCTTGATGGCTTCGGCAATGAGGAACATACGTTCAACATATGAATCATGATCTCGATAATCATCAGCATAAGGAGCGGCTAAGGTAGCTGCAAGTTGCAAAACTTCAAATTCGGAAAGTCTCATTTTAATTACTCCGTTTATGGTTACTGGAAATGACATTGTAACGGAGCGATGACAAAGCGGAAAGACGCTTGACCCGCCGGACAGTCGGCATCAACCCAAAAAGGAAACGTCATGTGCCAATACTGTATTCACAAAATCGAAGACCATCGCGCCGCCGATGTGTATCCCGCCGCGCCGCGCGCGCCGTTCGGCGTTATCAAAATCGAAGCCTACGGCGAAGAGCTTGATTTGCTGGAACAGGCTGCCTTTGCCTCCGGTAAGTCGCTGTCGGAATTCGCCGCCGAGGCTGCGCTGGAATACGCGGAAATGTATCTGCGCGCGTTTGAAGCCGCATCGGCAGACCTGAAACGGAGAGATGAAAATGGCGCAGCGCAACATCAGTAAGGCGGAACACGGAAATATGCGGGTGCAGATTACCTGCCCTTGCTGCGGCAGCCGCTGCAAGGTAACGGCGAGTCGGAAGGTGACAGACCGCGTCCGTTATAGCTCGGTGCAATGCCTGAATGCTTCGTGCGGCTGGTCGGGCGTGGCGGCGACGGAAGTCATCAAAACCATCTCCCCGCCCAGCCCGCTGCATCAAAACCCCGCCTTGGTGCCGCCGCAGATGACGGCAGACGAAATCATCGAACAACACGGCGGCAGCAGTCAGAAAAATTTGTTGTAAAGGGAAAGAAAAATGAACGGCGAAATCGTCCCGAAATGGGGATTCCCAGGGCGGCAGTCGCATCTTTTCAAGACTAAAGCCCATGCTGATGCAATTCGAAATATCGGTGAAACGTTGGCAAGCAGTAAAACCAAAAACGCAAAAATCATGAACGGCTTGGAGCGTGACGCGCTATTGGAACGAAATGCAGACCGTCAGCCGTTGGCGGCTTACAACGATGCGGAAGTCGTCAGAGGTTGGCTGGTTACGCCGGAGCAAAGCAAGGCTCTGGCAGACAGTCAGAAGTTGATAAAGGAAATCGCCCGACTGGGCAATATGCTGAATCAGCAAAACGTAGTGTTCAGCTTGGGCTTGCCGGTTCTTCAGCTTTCCGAAGTCGCCCGACAGCTTGAAGCCATCGACGAAAAAATAGCCCGCGCCGCCTACGCCGGCAGAAAAATGAAAGTAAACCCAGTTTCAGACGACCTTAAGGCTGCCTGAACCCGACCCGACAAGGAAACATCATGAAAATCAAAATCCGCTACATCATCCTCGCCCTGATGCTCGCCGCCTCGTCTTTTATGCTCGGTTCGACACATGGAAACATACCGAATCCGCCGCAAACGCTGCCTGAAACGGACGTTGTCCGCACTTACGAATCGCCGACGTTCGACCACATGGGCGGAGACGCTGAAATTCCGCAGGAGGTGGGGCAATGAGCATCATCGCAGTCATCGGCATTGTTTTTGCCGCCGCGCTCGGCGTTTGGCTCTATGTGGACTACAAAATCGAGCAGAAAAAGCTGGACGCGGAAATCGAAGAAAGAATTCAAGATTATTTAAAGCATTGAGACGAAACCATGCCGATATATGAAGCCGACCAGTACATATGGTGCGATACCGGTAATCGACTGATGGTATCCGAGCCTGAATGTTCAGACCGCACGATTGAAGAATTTGATATGGAGTTGGGCGAAGTCGGAAGCATCCGATTTCGCCACTTGGCAACGATTAGAGGCCGCCGGATATATCAAGCAGTTTCACTAAATCCGCGCCCTTGTCCAAAGCGAACTCAATCAATCGGGACGATAACCGCTTTAACCCCTCCTCCGGCAGAGAGCGAATAATTTTAAGCAGAGTTTCTTTTTGACCGGTCGGAATGTCTGCCTTGTCTATTTTCAAGGCGACCAATTCCCGCAGGGTTTCCGCATCCAGTCTGACCGTAACTACCCCTAAAACCGCAGAAAGACCGCCGTCTTCGGCAAGGAAATCAAAAGCCTTTTCGGTCGGTTTCACATAATCGATGGAATACGCCCCGCTTACGAAGTGGGTAAGTTTGACGTTGACCAGTCCGTGCATTTCCAAATACATCAGATTGCCGTCTGTTTCATCCTCGCCGTATTCAGCGCGTAAGGTATGAAGGAAATTTGGTGGAGGGTCTTGGGGGAAGCACTCTGTCAGGACAGACAATATTTTTCTTTGAAGTTCGCGATTGAGCTTCATTTCATTTCTCCGGGAAGGTTGTTTAGGAGCTTCCATTCTAACGGAGCAAAGACAAAGCGGACAGACGCTTGACTACTCGGACAGACGGGTATTTCAGACGACCTTTTACAGGAAAAAATCATGGGCAATATCAGCAATAACGTTATTAAAGGCAGGGCGGCGCAGCAAGACTACGCCGCCAAAGCCTTTTTGCTGATTCCGCCTGTATTGCGCGAAGGATTTGAAAGCCTGAAGCCTGCCGAGGCGTCAAAAGTGCGTTCGTTCTTTACTGATTTGGTCGTCCGTCAGTTGGACGGCGGCATTCAGCCCGCCGCCGCGCGTGTCCGCGCCGAAGACGGTCTGAAAACCTTGCTCGACAATCTGACCATTCTGCCGCCTGCCGTCCGTTCGGCAGGTTTGGATGCTTCGGACGACGACATCCGTGTCCTCGCCGAGGCTGCCGCCAAAGATATTTATTTCAAGAAACGTATCGGCTGGAGTCTCGCCGGTCTGATCCATTATGCCGCTTCCGAATACGGCATCGATACCAAAAAAGTATTCAAGGACAAAATCCCCGAAGCGATTGAGGCTCGTCTGAAAGCTCCGAAGTTTTGGCGTCGCCAGCTTCGCCGCATTTTCGCGCGCGCCGCCGAACGCTATCGCCGCGAGGCTGGCTTTGTGTCCCGAAAAACGGGACTCTATGCCTCTGATGAAGCGGTATTCCGCCGTTTGGCGCAAAAGCGTCGCAACCTTGCCATGCTGCAAACCATGATTGCGATCAATGAGCTGGGGCAAGAATTTACGCTTGAGGCCTTGTCCGAAGTCTCTGTCTCAAACCCCGCCCTGCGCCGCGCCGAATTGATGGTGCGTATTCGCGGCTTCGAGGAAATCGCCCGCCTGAAAAACCACGTCGGCGAATTCTTTACGATTACCTGCCCGTCCCATATGCACCGTATGCACCACTTCGGCAAACCGAACGAGAAATTCAGCGGCGAAACGCCGCCGCAGGCGCAGGCTTACTTGAATAAAGTATGGGGTCGTATCAATGCGGAATTAGGTCGTCTGAAAATCAAAATCTACGGCTTCCGCGTTGCCGAGCCGCATCACGACGGTACGCCGCACTGGCACGGGCTTGTCTTCATGGAGGAGCAACACCGCCTTACCTTCCGCCGCGTCGTGGCGAAACACGCCTGTCGTGAAAACCGCGAAGAGCTGGGTTTGAAATACTTGGCGACGGCAAAAGAAGCGGACGCGGAAGCCCGCCGAATCCAATCGAAAATCCGTGAAGAACAAGGCAGCGCGCCTACGCTCGCCGCCATTCGCGCCGGTCTGAAAACCGAGGCGAAATTCTGGGAATCCAAATACTTTAAATTTTGGAAGCAAAGCCCCGCCTCTGCCCGCGTTGACTTTGAAGCCATCAACTGGGCGCGTGGCTCGGCTGCCGGTTACATTGCCAAATATATCGCCAAAAACATTGACGGCAAAAGTCAAAGCGGCGACGGCTTGGGCGTTGACTATGAGTCTGACGCGCTGTTGAGCATGGCGGAAACCGCCGTCCGCGTGGACGCATGGGCAAGTAATCACGGTATCCGCCAGTTTCAGCAAATCGGCGGCTGCCCCGTTACCATCTGGCGCGAACTGCGCCGAATCAATCCCGACGCTTCAGACGACCTTTTAATGCTCGCTCAACAGGCTGCCGATATGGGCGACTGGATGCGTTTTACCGTCCTTTTGGGCGGCGAATCTGTATCTCGTAAAGACGTCCGTCTCGGACTGTACCGCGAAGAGGCAACCGAGCCGAACTGCTACGGCGAAATCCCTGCCGACCGCATCATGGGCGTTTACGAAAAAGCAACCGGACGCGTCGAAATTTCGCGCGTCCATTCGTGGGTTTTGAAGAAAAACGGCGGCATCGCCGCCGCTTGGACTTGTGTCAATAACTCTACGAAAATGAAATTCGACCCCGAATCTGCACAAAAATTCAGCAGCCGCCCAGCTGCCGCAACCCTGACCGACCTTGAAAAAACCGAATCCGCAGAATGGCTTATTTGGAAACACGGTTTTTCGGTGCAAAACGCCGTCGGTTTGGCAAACGCCGGATTAAGCCCGGAACTGGAAAACGAATATCAAAAAGACATGATTGATATGGCAAGCATCGAAGAGCTGGGATACATGAGCCGCGAAACCCGCGAAAAAATCGAGGAAGCAGCGAAAGATACCGCCATCCGAAACGAATCCGCCCGCGAAAAACAACGAAACTACCGCGAATACATCCACAGTATTGAAAAACTGCGCCGTCCGCTCGTCAGCGGATTGACACCGAAAGAACCTGTTTTCGACTTCGCCGCCATCAAAGCCACCGACGAAGCCAATATCCGCACGAAGACGGTCCGCTACGAAAAACCGCAATACGACACCGTCGAAAGCGTTCTTAAATCCGCCCGCGCCGCCCGTGAAGCGTCGCTGGCAATGAATGAAAAATTGATTAATCGAAACTGACCAACCGGAAAGGAATAAAAATGGGCGAATACATTACCCTAGACGAAGTGAAGAAACTATGGACGATACCGGGCAAAAAGCCGCCGTCCACGACAACCATTTGGGCGCGCGCCGAGCAGGGCTGATACCGCAGCCGAAGTTGGTGGGACGGGACAACCTCTACAAGCGGGAGGAAGTCATCAGAATGCGGGACGAATATTTCGATAAATGACATGGATAATAAAAGGTCGTCTGAAACATTTCAGACGACCTTTTCCTATTTTCCGACCGTTGCCAACGTGTACGGCTTAAATCTAAACACTTCCGCGCCGAATGCGTCGTTGGCTTCAAGAAACGCCGCCTGTATCGGCTCGATTTCATTCGCAGCGAACACTTCCGCCGCCGTCCGTGCATCGCCCAATCCGCCCGCCGCCGTCGGGACAACCCCCATCAATGACGGTGGGACGCGATGTATCGTCAGCATATCTTGGGAGGTTACTCCTTTAATATTTAAAAATTCATCCTTGGCGGCAACCTCTGAAATCGGAATCAGTTTGATACCTTCAGGTTTACCGTCAGGCGAGCGCAAAAAGACATTGCGGAAATTGCCTTCGCGTTGCGCTTTTTTAAACTGATCCTTGAGATTGTTCCAATCGTCGTTATTCATATTGTTGTCGGTTGCGTACACGATAAAGCCTGCATGGCTGCCGTTGTCGTAGTAGCGGCGGCGGAAGGTCGTCGCCGAGTGGTTAAGCTCTGCCGAACTTAAGCCCGCCAAATAGTCGGGAATGCCGTAAACTTCCTGCACCAAATCGGGCTGCATCAGATGGATAACGTCGGATTTTGGGATAAAGTCAGCCGTCGCGATGACGTGCGAACGCAGATAGAAGTAACCGTCTTTTTCGTATTTTTTAGACGACCGCCGCATATAAACGGACAGGCGGTTTTTGAATCCCAAGACCTTGCCGAAGCGATTGCGCTCCGCCGACAGATAACCATTGCCGGTGACTAGGAAATTAAAAGCCAGCTTTTTGAATTCGGCGCGGCTCAAAAGTGCAGTCGGCTCAAAGGTGGAGGTTAAGACATTTAGTTTGCAATGCAGCGCGGACGAATGATGTACGCCGACACGCAGCAATCCGATCAAGTCCTCTTGATTGACGGGCAGTTCGTAGTAATGGCCGTTGTCGGCGCATTCCCACGCCGCGCCGAGCCAAGACAAACGCTCGTCGTAGCCCCAACTGAAAATCTCTAAATCTGTGCGTGGTTCATTGCCTGTCGAATTTAAATCAGACATAAAAATCCTTTAACTATCAATCTCAAAACGTCCGCTGACAACATTGTCCAGCGGCTCTTGATAAAACAACATCATCGCTGCCCAAGCCAAGTCGCCATGACTGGCGGCTTTGCTGCGCGTTGATTCGTAAGTGATGTTTCGTCCGCTGGCAGTAATGGCGCGGCGGACGGACATAAACGCCATCTGCAAATCGATTTTGCCCGCGTCCCACTCGATACGTTTGTTTTTGAGCAGATTCTGCGTTTTTAAAACCATCATCCCTTTAATATCGGGCGTGTAGGTCATGCCGATGGCGGGCGGGTAGAATTTTTTAACAAGGTCGTACACCGCCGCGCCGATACCGTTTGCGTCGATGACGATTTTGGTAACGTTGAATTTCTCGGTCATGCTGCGAATGATTTTTGCCTGAGATTCAAAGTCCGCCCCATTAATCATGTGTGTTTCTAAAATTCGGAATGGCTCGCCGTTGCGTTGCGGCGGAACAGCGACCACCAAGCCGGACGCGTCGCCGGTATAGCTCGGGTCGTAGCCTATCCATACAGGGATATTCCCAGCGGGACGCATCATGTCAGGTTTGTACCAAGTCCAATCCCACGATTCGACGCCGCAGGCTTGCAGGTCGGCAAAGTGAAACACGCCCTCGCCGTCAGGGACGAATTGACATTCAAAGAGCTGCGCGAACTTGTCGGGCGAGTTGCGCTGGCGAAGGTAATCAATATCAAAGAGGTTGCAGCCCGATTCCTGTGCATCATGAATCGTGACGATTTGCCGCCATTGCGCATCGGCATCCTGACGACCGTGTTTTAAAGCGGCATGGCTCAAATCGAGCTTGATATGCTCTCTTCGGGGACGGCCTTCGTTAAACATCGCGCCCGACCAAAAGCCGTAAGCGGGGTGGCCTTCGGATGACGGCGTAGAAAAATAGGTCGTCTTCAGGTGCTTTTGACTCGCCATCGGCTCGGCCAGCGTTTGCAATCGCTCAAAATCGGGAATCCAGAAATATTCGTCGACATACAAGTTGCCGTTGCGACCTTGTGCCGTCCGTGAATTGGTGCCTAAAAAATGCAGTTCCGCGCCGTTATGCAGCGAGATGGTATCTCCGCCTTTAAGCTCGACATCGACCATCTTGCAGAGGTTGAGGATGTATTGCTTGAACTGATACGCCTGCGCGCGGGACGCGGACAGAAAAATGGAGTTGATGCCCGTTTTTAGGCTGGTCAGGAAGGCTTCGCGGGCGAAGTAGAAAGTCGCGCCGATTTGGCGGCTTTTTAAGATATTTCGGAAACGGTGCGTCCGATAAATCTCGCCCCAATACCGCTGATAATCGAAACACTGCTCTTCGAAAATCTCTATCATGCGCTGCTGCTGCTCGGGCGCGATATAGTTTTTCGGCGGTTTTTCGACGGAGCGGGTGCGGCTGCGTTCGGTGCGCTCGGTGCGTTCACGCGGCGGGCGGTCTATGGTCGGCACGCTGTCAAAAGGCGGCTTGTCTGCGCCGTCAAAGCGGTTGCTCGGAGGTGTTTCCAATTTTTCAGACGACCTTTTACTACCCTCCCCGCTCATTAGTGCGGAAAGCTGGCGCATTTCTTTGTAAACGCTGTCCGATTTGTTCGGGAGGTTGACAAGTTGGATTAAGCGCGCCTCAATAGAAGAGGCGACGCGCTGCATCGGCGTGCCGCCGTCCCAGTTTTCCCGTTGCTTCCAAGAATGCACCGTGGCGGGCTTCAACCCCAAATGCCGCCCGATGGCGGTAATCTTCCAGCCCTGCCAATAGAGCGACCGCGCCACTAGGCGCGGGTCTATATTCTGCGCGATTTCGATGTTTTGACGTTTTTCCATTAGTTCAAAAAATATCTTCAATTTTCCGATTTTCGGGCAAATCCGCCCGCGCCGCCCATTCGGCATGACTTGAAAATCACATGAAAAAACCCTGCTGCTTGCCTCGTTCCGCGCAAATGACAAAATAAAGCGGACAAACACCAAAGCAGGCAAAAATGGATAAATCCTCCAAATCAACCCAAGAAAAATTTAGCGACCGCTGGTTTTGCATCGGCAAATCAGGGGCAACCGTTGACGGACGCAACATCGAATCCGCCGACCTGATTGCCGCCGCTGCCGCCTATGACCCAGAGTTGTACGGCGCGCGCATCAATCTCGAACATTACCGTCCATATAGCCCCAAAAACGACTATTCGGGATTGGGCGACGTCCTCGAACTCAAAGCAGAAACCGCCGACGGCGTGACCCGTTTGTATGCCCGTATCGACCCTACCGAGAAGATGCTGGGATACATCAAAGACCGCGAAAAAGTCTTCACGTCGATGGAACTTATGAAGCCGTTCGGCGATACCGGCAAAGCCTATTTGGTTGGTCTCGCGATGACCGACTCGCCCGCCTCGATGGGTACAACAATGCTCAAATTCCGACAGATTGCCCCGGACGACCCTAATTTCACCGCCGCATACACACAAATGGAAAGTCAAGATATGCCCAAAACCGAAAACCAACCGAAAACAGAGAAAAAAGGCATTTTTGCCGTCATTCACGATGCAATGTTCAGCAAAAAAACAGACCCCGAACAGCCAAGCCAAGAACCGCAGAAAATCGATTACAGCCAAGAAATTGACGCCCTGAACAAAGAATTGGAGCAATCGGCGCAAATCACTGAAAAAAATCGTCGAAGACTACGCGGCATTGCGTAAAGAATTTGATGAATTTAAAGCAAAAGTCGAATCGACTCCTGTCAATGCCGCCGCCGCGCACACCGGCGCGACCACCGTCGCAGATTCCGAATATTGATAATAAGTAAAGGCTAAAAATGCACCCATATATCCAGCAATACATCAATGCCGTCGCAAAAGCCAACGGCACGACCGCCGCAGGTATTGCGCGACAATTCAACGTACAGCCCGCCGTATCCCAAAAAAATGCGCGAAGCGGTGCGTCTGCAATCTACCTTCTTGCAGAAAATCAACATCATCAGCAAAACCGAAATTGCCGGTTCTATCATCGGTTTATCGACAGGTCTGAATGCCTCTCGTACCGATACCAAAAACGGCGACGGCAGTGTACGCCGCCAACCTAAGCCATATCACAACCTGACCGACCGCCAGTATTTGTGCAAAAAAGTCAATTTTGACACTCAAGTCAGCTATGACGATATGGACTCTTGGAGCGCCCACCCCGAATACGTCAAGCTGATTAATAACCAGCTCGTCAAATCCAAAGCGTTGAGCCTGATTGCCATCGGCTTCAACGGCACGTCTGCCGCTGCGACCACCAACTTTGCAAGTAACCCGCTCTTGCAGGATGTTCAAAAAGGCTGGTTACAGCATCTGCGCGAAAATGCAGCGACCAACGTCATGGGTGGGGCTGCGACGGCAATCGAAATCGGTACAGGTAAACCATACACATCAATCGACCATCTCGTTACCGACGTCATGGAAAACCTGATTGACGAAGAGTTCCACGATATGCCGGGCATGACTGTTATCTGCCATCAATCTTTGTTGTCCGAAAAATACTTCGCGGTCATCAAAGAGGCAGGTAATAAGGCAAGCGAGCTGCGTCCAGCCGACATCATCATGAGTGAAAAACGCTTGGGCGGTCTGCCGGTCGTTACTGTGCCATATTTCCCGAAAAATACCCTGCTGGTTACGCCGCTGGAAAATCTGTCGATCTACTTCCACAAAGGCGGCCACCGCCGCAAATTGGCGGACGAGCCTGAATTTGACCGCATCGCAGACTACCAATCGGAAAACATCTGCTACGTTGTCGAAGAGTACGGCGCAGCGGCTTTGGTGGAAAACATCAAAATCGCCAAATAGCAATCAGACGCAAATCGTCTGACTGTATCAAAGGTCGTCTGAAACGAGCTTCATCCCGTATGGGTTGCGGCAATTGAGTTTCAGACGACACCACGGAAAGAAAAATAATGACACCCGCCCAAGCACATAAACAACAAGTTTTGGCAGAGCAAGCCGCACAAAACGGAGAGGACATCAATGCCGCCGAACCGTACCGCCGCTTGCTCGCCTCCCTCAACGCAGACCGTTCCGTATTGAGCCAAATCAAAGCGGTTTCCGATAAAGTCCAAGCCAAAAAAGGCATGATTTTGAAATATCTGCCGTGGCTTGAAGACGTGTATCAAGCAGGAACGCCGTCTGAATCAGACCCTGTCTTCACTACCGCACTTTTGTGGCTGATTGACATTGGCGACCTTGATACTGCCGTGCCGTACATCCTGTTCGCTATCAAGCATGGCATGAAGGTGCAAGACGACTACCGCCGCGACTTGCCTGACCTGTTGGTCGAAGAATTGGCAGAGCAATTTGCCACCGGTGCCGCTTTAAGTCCCGAAAATCATGCTGAATTGCTCGCCCTCTTGAGCAGTACGGATGACGAGACAGGTATGCACACAATCAATCTGACGGACATTGTGCGCGCCAAGCTTTTCAAAGCATGTGGCGAGCGTGCCGAAGAAGTCGGAGACGTGCAGGGTGCCGTAGGCTACTACGAATCCGCTTTGCAGTATTCCGACAAAATCGGCGTCAAATCCCGTATTGCCTCACTCAAAAAACAGCTTGAAGGCTGAAATCTTCCCCCCGCCGGGCGCAAGCCTGCGGAAAGTCCTCCCGATTAATTGCGGAAGGCCTTATCCGTAAAAGCCTCTGCGCCTCTATTCCGAAGCCCGCCTGAATATCGGGCGGGCTTCTTCAGTTTGGATACAAATCATGACGATTGTTTTCGCCGACAACCCCGACCAAGGGCGGCAGGAATTCGACCAATCCGAAATCCGAAGCATTCCGTTTTTTCCGGTTATTGACTTAACAAACTTCCGCGAAGTTATGCGCATAGAGTCGAACATATCGAGTTCGCGTGTCTATCACGCTGCCCTCGAAGCCGTCGCACACGTCAACGGACAGCTTAAGAAATACCGTATTTCCGCCGTTCAGGTCGGCAAATCCACGCTCGACGAAACTGGCGATTCAGACGACGTCATCAACGGCGAATCCGTTAAAACCATACACTACCGCCGCGCCGTCTATTGCTACGCCAAATCCCTACTGCTCGAAAAATACGCAGACACCGAACCGTCAGGCAAAGCGGGGGAGCGAGCCGAAATGAAACAAAGTCAGGCGGAAGACTACCGCCGCGAAGCCCACTACGCGACCGCCGCTGTCATGGGCGAAAGACGCTGCGATGCAGAATTAATTTGAAATGGAATACATAACGAAAGAAGGCGACACCGTCGCAAATATCGCATGGCGGCACTACGGAACATCGGCGGGACATACTGAGCGCATCCTGACCGCAAATTACGGCTTGTCCGCCTACCCTGCCCTGCTGCCTGCCGGCATAAAAATAAGGCTGCACGAAGCAGCGAAAAATGAAGAAATACAAGAAAAATCCACCCTGAACTTATGGGATTAAAAACGTTATGACCCACGATAAAACCACCACCGCCGTCAACGCCGCCGTTATCGTTATTGGAAGCTACCACGTCCATGCCTCCGTCGCGTTTGGCGCGCTAATCGGCGCATCCCTGTTTGTCCTAAGCCAAAAGGCAGAGCGCCCGATCAATAAAGCGTGGCTATTTGCCGTGTCCTTTATTGGCGGAATTTTTGGTTATGACGGCGCGGAAGATATTGTTAACTGGCTGATGCCGGGCGATGAGCTGCGCATCAATAGCTTTACTGCTGCCGCCCTCTTTTCCGCCGGTTTGGTATTGGGACTGCAACGCATCATGCGCCTGATTGACCAAGGTCGTCTGAAAAACACGGAATTGGAAGAGGAAAAAGAGGTATGAATACCGTTCAAACCACCGCCATCATTGCTTTATCCCTGACCGCCGCACTGAGAATCATCATGTTCGACGCGCGTGGAAAGACGCATAAGCCGTTGAGTGCGGCAATCGCCTATCTGTCTATCGTGTGGTTTTGCAGTCTCGCACTGGCCGCCGCCTTTGCCATCGAATCCCTCACCACATGGCTACTGATTTTCGGTCTCGCATTGCACACGGGTGCAGTGTTATGGAGCGGCGGTAACGTCAGCAAAATTAACCCGAAAAAAACCCGACCTATCGCAGCAAATCAAGGATTTTTGAAACGCAATGCAGCAAACACATCGCGCGAAAAATTTATGAGCGACTGGCGGAAAAATATTTAAAACACACACCTAAAGGAAAAAATATGACTGAATTGCCTTGGATGGCGGAAGCCCGAAAACACCTCGGATTGAAAGAAATCGTTGGCGCGAAACATAACCCGATTATCCAGTCTTGGCTCAAAGAGATGGGCGGCTTTCCCAATGCTGCAAAAGCGTGGTACACCGACGACGAGACGCCGTGGTGCGGTCTGTTTGTCGGTACTGTCTCGGCAAAAGCGGCGCGCCGTCATCAAGGATTGGTATCTGTGCAAAGGCATGGTCTGAGGCGGGTCTAACCAAGCTGTCTAAACCTGCCTATGGCTGTATCGCCGTGAAATCCCGAAAAGGTGGCGGCCATGTGTTTTTCGTTGGCGGCAAAAATGCCAAAGGGCAGATTATGGGATGGGGCGGTAATCAGGGCAATGCCGTATCAATCGTGCCGTTTAACGCCGCCGACATCGATGGATACTACTGGCCGTCTAAATTGGTGGACGGTAAACCTGTTAAATCGTCCCCGTCGGAAGAGCGTTATAACCTGCCCATCGTTACCGGTACTGCCGCCGCAGGCGTGAGCGAAGCCTAGAAAGGGAGATGATATGAAAACAGCTATTGTTGTTGTCGTGTCTTATATCCTGACCGTTGCCGTCCTCGGATATGGCTTGATACACATGCGAAAAAGCAATAAGGCACTGACACAAACAGTCGCCGAGCAAGAAGCCGCCATCAAGTCAAAAGACGCCGCGATCAGGCTTTATAAAGAACGCGCCAAAAGTTTGCAGGAGCAGGTAAACCAAATCATGAAGGTTCAGGCTGAAAAAAACAGCCAAGTCGAAGCAGCACTGACTAAGCATCATGAATGGTCGTCTGAAAAACTGCCCGAAGATGTAGCCAAAACCATCAATAAAAAATAACAGCGGGGCGCATGATTGCGCCCTTTTAAACATCAAACTATGAAAGATAAAGAATGAAACGTCTCTCCGTTCTCGTCGCAGTCATTGCCCTTACTGCCTGCGCCCATAATCCGCCGGTATCCGTACAGGCTGCCGAGTCATGCCCACCGGTGCCAAAGTGTGAAGCCTACCCGCCCGAAGAGATTGCAACTAATGCGGACATGGTTCGAGCTTTGATTGCCTATCGCTCGGCGTTTGAACAATGCCGCCTCTATCGCGACGCTTTGTCCGCCTGCCTCAAAGGCGATGAAGAAGGGAAAGCCACACCATGACCGACATCATCGACCAAGCCTGCGACTTAGAGCAAAAAATGCGCGAATTCTGGCTGTTACGCCAAAAGGAACAAGAATCCGCCGCGCCATCCGCCCAAGAGTGTGAAGAGTGCGGTGAAATCATCCCCGAAGCGCGTCGAGAAGCAGTACCGGGTTGCCGATTGTGTATTGACTGCCAACGTATCGAAGAGCAGCGGCAGCGGTTTAAAAAATAAGGTCGTCTGAAAATGGAAAAACCAAAAAGCCTGCGTCTTGCCATACAGGAAACGTTGCCGGAGTTTAAAGCCGCCCCTGACCGTCTTCGTCTAACGGTTTTGTCGGGGCAGATTATTCCGAAACGCAATACATTGAGCTACGAGGCGAAGTACACGCTCAATATTTTTATTCAGGAGTTCCATCGCGATCCTGCGTATCTTTTTTTGATTGTGAACAAGTGGTTGCAAGAGAATCAGCCGGATATTTTATGTCCGGGTGCGGACGCATCATCACGCGCCTTTATTTTCGAGGCTGAACCGATAGAGTCGGATGTGTGGGATGTGATGATAGAGCTTAAATTGTCAGAGACCGTCATCGCCGGACTTGATGATAATGGTTTGGTTACATACAAAGTCAAGACAGAGCCGCCGCGACAGGTATTTTAGGCATCAATGCGGGGCGCAATCATGCGCCCTTTTTGCTAAAAGGATAAACAAATGCAAGAGTTGGAAGAGTTTGTCGCGCAAATCCGCCATCTGGCATTGCAACTCCAACCGTCTGCCCGCGCCAAGCTTTTGCGCACAATCGCAACCGAACTGCGCCGCCGTAACCGCGAACGGATTCGGGCAAACGTGGAACCTGATGGCAAGCCAATGGCGAAGCGTCAGGGCGACCGCTTTATGTTCCGCCGCATACGAGATGGCGAAGGGCTGAACGGTCGACCGTTTCGTTTTTTCGGGGAAAAATACGGCGACAATTACACAGGTCGCATCGCATACAGCCGTACAGAAAACGGCAATGAGCTGGTCAGGTTTGAGGGAAAGCGAAATCTATTAGGATTCCGACGGGAATATTTGTACTTGAAAACGCCGACCATATCCCGTATGGCAATGTTCCGTCGTCTCGGTGCCGCCCGCTGGCTGCGCCAAAAGGCAAACGCCAACCGCGCGCAAATTGGCTGGTTCGGCGGTTCGGCATCAGCCATCGCCACCGAACACGAAGACGGCAATTCGCGCAAAAACCTCCCATCGCGCCTATTATTGGGATTGCCGAAAGAGGATTTGCAGTACATCACAGACCAGTTATTACAAGCCTTGAAAATCGATTGAAAAAAGCCGTCTGAAACAAATCAGACGGCTTTATTATTGTATTTTAAAGGCAGTGCATAAATCAGTCATGAAAATGCATAATCTTGCATAAAAACGCATAAAAACCAACATCCAAAAATCCCCGAAAACCCCATGAAATATAAGGATTCCCGCCTACTCTATCGCTGCATAAAAAAACACACCCACACAAACCCCGCGGGCGTGGAGGGGGAGCGCGCGCCGCCCGCCGTCGCAGAGTCGGCAACACAAAAAAAAGGTCGTCTGAAAAAGCAGACGACCACATAGCGAATAACATCATTTAATGCGATAACGGTCGCGAAGAGCCATGACATCGCGCCCTAAGTTCTCGAGCATCTCCAGCCGCTCATCTAAAAGTTCGGAACGATCATAGGCGCGTTCTGTCTTGTCGGATATACCGTGAGAAAGTAGCATCTCTCCAACATCTCTGCGGATTTTATAAACTTCGCGTAGGTATGTTCGCGCCAAACTTCGGAGGCCGTGCGCCGTTGTGTTAAGTCCCATCTTGGAGCGTAGTTTTATTCGGACAGTTTCGGAGGACATGGGTTTAGCGAATCCCGCGCCCTCAAACAAATAAATACCGTTCACATTAAGGCGGATAGCCTCGAAATAAATAGTTTTCAAAGCCGCACTCAATGGGACAATATGCGGGCGTGTCTTCATTCGCTCGATAGGTATTTCCCAAATGCCTGCCTTGAGATTTATTTCTGACAGCCTAGTCCCTGCCGCTTCCGACGGGCGCGTCATGCTCAACAGTTGCCAGTAAATTAAAAGCCGCGCGCGGTCTCCAATATCTTTTGACGTTTCGATGCGTTCGACCAAAAGGGGGAGTTGGTCGAATCGCAAAGCATCGAAATGACGTTCGGGCGGTTTGTCAAAAACCTGCTTGCCGATGACCGCAACAGGATTCGAAGGGATAGAGCCGTCAGCAACAAAATAATCAAACATCAGACCTAAGTTACCTTTTACCCGCCGCAGATACTCCAACGCCTGCCGCTGCTCCATCTTGCGCAACACCGCGACAACTTCCGCCGTCGTGATTGATCGAATGTCGCGCCCCTTGAATGTCGGCAAGACATTAAGCTCAATCGCAGCCAAGACCTGCTCCGCATAACGGGGATTCTTCCCCGTCCCCTGTTTGCCCCCAGACTTACGCCATTTGTCAAACCACCGCGCCAAACAATTTTCAAACCGATATGCTGCGGATACGTCGTCTGAAATCAATTTGGGGTTTATACCCTTTTTAATTTTAGACAGCATCTCATCACGCCAAGCGCGAGCATCTGCTAACCCGAAGCGGGGGAAAAGTCCTAAAGTCATCGTGTCCATTTTCCCATCGGCTCGGCGGTATTGTAGCCGCCAAGATTTAGTCCCGGACGGCAAAACCCATAAAGCCAGCCCGCCGCCGTCGGAAAGTTTGTAAACCTTGTCTTTCGGTTTGGCGGTTTTGATTTGAGACAAGCTCAAAGGCGTTACGATTTTAGGCATGTGTTACTCCTTGTTGATAACACATAAAATACCATAAAAAAATCAAAAGAATCTGTATGTACTCGAAACAGATTTAAAACATACAAATATAAAAAATGGCTAAGTCTTTGATAACTTAGCATTTATATATAGATTTAAAAGTCATGAAAAACTTTTAAAAAAGTAATTGGCAGAGAGGAAGGGATTCGAACCCTCGATACGCTATTCACGTATACACGCTTTCCAGGCGTGCGACTTAAACCACTCATCCACCTCTCTGTGGAATCAAACATATTTTATTGCCTGATATTGTATCTTAATCAGACAAATAAATCTATTCAATAAAAAATCAAAAATCCGGATAATTGATTTGGTGCCCAGGAGAAGACTCGAACTTCCACACCCGTGAGGATACTAGCACCTGAAGCTAGCGCGTCTACCAATTCCGCCACCTGGGCTTTGCTTTATTTCCTGTTTTGCGTTACAGTGATTGACTATTTCGCAAAGAAGATCGGTCATTATATATTTTAGAAAAAGAATGTCAACCAATAAAATGAACAAAAATATTAAATCTTTAAATTTACGAGAAAAAGACCCGTTTTTGAAACGGGAGAAACAACGTTACGAACATCCGCTGCCAAGCAGGGAGTGGATCATTGAATTATTGGAACAAAAAGGCGTGCCGTCGAAAATCGAAGTCTTGGCACGCGAATTGTCGATTACGGAAGAAGAGTACGAATTTTTTGAACGTCGTCTGAAAGCGATGGCGCGGGACGGTCAGGTTTTAATCAACCGTCGCGGCGCGGTTTGCGCGGCGGACAAATTGGATTTGGTCAAATGCCGTGTTGAGGCGCACAAAGACGGTTTCGGCTTCGCCGTACCGCTCACGCCCACCAAAGACGGCGACTTCGTTTTATATGAACGCCAAATGCGCGGCATCATGCACGGCGACATCGTTACCGTCCGCCCTGCCGGCATCGACCGCAAAGGCCGCCGCGAAGGAACGGTTTTAGATATTGTCGAACGCGCGCAAAGCAAAGTGGTCGGCCGTTTCTATATGGATCGCGGCGTGGCGATTTTGGAAGCGGAAGACAAACGCCTGAATCAAAGTATCGTCTTGGAACCTGACAGCGTCGCGCATTTCAAACCCGAATCCGGTCAGGTCATCGTCGGCGAAATCGAGACTTATCCCGAGCAAAACCGCCCTGCCGTAGCGAAAATCATTGAAGTATTGGGCGATTATGCCGACAGCGGCATGGAAATCGAAATTGCTGTACGCAAACACCATTTGCCGCACCAATTCAGCGAAGCGTGTGCCAAAGCTGCAAAAAAAATCCCCGATCATGTTCGTAAAAGCGATTTGAAAGGCCGCGTCGATTTGCGCGATTTGCCTTTGGTAACGATTGACGGCGAAACGGCGCGCGATTTCGACGATGCCGTGTTTGCCGAAAAAATCGGACGCAATTACCGTTTGGTCGTGGCGATTGCCGATGTCAGCCATTATGTCCGCCCCGATGACGCTATCGATACGGACGCGCAGGAGCGCAGCACCAGCGTTTACTTCCCGCGCCGCGTCATTCCGATGCTGCCAGAAAACCTGTCCAACGGCATCTGCTCGCTCAATCCCGATGTCGAGCGTTTGTGTATGGTGTGCGATATGGTTATCACTTACGCGGGCAATATTAAAGAATACCGCTTCTACCCTGCGGTTATGCGTTCGCACGCCCGTCTGACTTACAACCAAGTCTGGGATTGGATTTCAGACGACCTCGACCATCCGCACAAAGCCCAAATCGACACCCTTTACAAACTCTTCAAAATCCTTCAGAAAAAACGCTTCGAACGTGGCGCAGTGGAATTTGAAAGCGTTGAAACCCAAATGCTTTTCGACGACAACGGCAAAATCGAAAAAATCGTACCCGTGGTCCGCAACGATGCCCACAAGCTGATTGAAGAATGTATGTTGGCAGCGAACGTCTGCGCGGCAGAGTTCCTGATGAAGAACAAGCACACCGCCCTCTTCCGCAACCATTTAGGTCCGACACCCGAAAAACTCGCCACCCTGCGCGAGCAGCTCGGCTTATTGGGTTTGCAACTGGGCGGCGGCGACAACCCGACACCGAAAGACTATGCCGCACTTGCCGAACAATTCAAAGGCAGACCCGATGCCGAATTGCTGCAAGTCATGATGCTGCGCTCCATGCAGCAGGCAGTTTACGAACCGCATTGCGGCGGACACTTCGGCCTTGCCTACGAAGCATACGCCCACTTCACCTCCCCCATCCGCCGCTATCCCGACCTGACCGTACACCGCGCCATCAAAGCCGTGTTGAACCAGCAAACCTACACACCAAACAAAAGCTGGCAGGCTTTGGGCGTGCATACCTCGTTCTGCGAACGCCGCGCCGACGATGCCAGCCGCGACGTGGAAAACTGGCTGAAAACCTATTACATGCGCGATAAAGTCGGCGAAGTTTTCGAAGGCAAAATCTCCGGCATGACCAACTTCGGCCTCTTCGTTACGCTGGACGGCATCCACATCGACGGCTTGGTACACATCAGCGATTTGGGCGAAGACTATTTCAACTTCCGCCCCGAGATCATGGCGATAGAAGGCGAACGCAGCGGCATCCGTTTCAACATGGGCGACAAAGTCAGCGTCCGAGTGGCGCGCGCCGATTTGGACACCAGCAAAATCGACCTGACCTTGATCAGCGGCGGAAGCAGCGGCAAGAAACGCCGCGCCAAAACCACCACCCAAACCGGCTCGAAAACCAAACGCAAACTGACGGCGAAAGAAATCGACGACGCGATGAAAACACCTGTAAAACAGGAAAAATCCGCCGCCAAACGCCGCAGCAAAGCCCAGCCTGCCAACGTACCGGCAACGTCGTCTGAAAACGGCAAAAAGAAAACCGCCAAAGCCAAACCGGTAGCGGAAAAAGCCAAACGCAAAGACAAAAAGCCAAGCAAAAGCGTGAAAATCAAGGTAAAAACCCCAGATACCGCGACAACCAAGCGCAAAGGCAGAAGCAAGGCTAAATAGTTTGTCTTTTACTGACTTCAAAAGCCATTTGAAGGATAAGCCCGATTAGAAACGGCGGTTGTTCATCGTCTATATAGTGGATTAAATTTAAATCAGTACGGCGTTGCCTCGCCTTGCCGTACTATTTGTACTGTCTGCGGCTTCGTCGCCTTGTCCTGATTTAAATTAATCCACTATATCGCGCAAACAACAACTCGATTCAAAAATCAAACGGCCGTATAACAAACGCCCGCTGTTTTCAGACGGCCTCGAAATGCGCCTGCAAGGCCGCTTCTACCGCCGCACGCACTTCTTCCCTGCTCCGGTTGCTGTCAATGACGCGGTAGCGTTGCGGAT
>CAKMQH010000330.1 GCA_927911515.1 uncultured Neisseria sp. | reverse complement strand
TTTTAATCCACTATATTGAGAAACGTTTTCCGCCTTCTTGTACATGATGGAAGCCGGATATTTTTCATTTCCATCCACGCTTACCACACCCTCCGTCCGCCTTATCCCATTCCCGATATTCGCCATAAAACTTGCGCATTCCTCAAAATTACAATATAAATAGAAACGATTATTATTTGGTTTATAGGAATGCTTCATGAAACAAAAGGCAGTCGTTTGCGCTTTAAGCGCATTGTTTTCCCAACATTATTTGTATGCAGCGGATGTTCAGCCTACCCAGCAAGTAGAGCTGGCTCCTGTTTTGGTTACCGCCGACCGTAACGCGCAAACGCTGGACAAAGCTGCGCCGAATGTGTCGGTTATCGGGCGCAAGACCTTAAACCAAGCGTCGGCGCAGAATTTGGACGACATCGTTTTGTACGAACCTGGCGTCAGTGTGCCGTCTGATAACAACCGCCGCGGTCATGCGGGCATCAATATCCGCGGCATAGACGGCAACCGCATCCTGATGATGGTGGACGGCGTGCGCATTCCCGAGTCCTACGCGGGTGGCGGCTCCAACGGCGCGATTTCGGGACGCGATATGGTCGAAAGCGACACGCTCAAGCAGGTTGATATTGTCAAAGGCCCTTATTCCGCGCTCTACGGCAGCGATGCGCTCGGCGGCGTGGTGAACATGGTCACACTCTCGCCGCGTGATTTTGTCGATGCGGACAAAACGCGGGCATTTCGGTTTGAAACACGGCTACCGCAGCCGCGACCGCAGCCACGGCGTAACGGCGACAGCCGCCGGTTTCCATGAAAACGCCGAAGGCCTGCTGATGCTGACGCGCCGCCAAGGACACGAAACGAAAAACATGGGCGGCGACAAAAGCTACTCGACTTCGCGCACCGCCACCAATCCGCAGAAAAACAATGCCTACAATATTTTGGCGAAAGGCAGTATCGGCAACGAACACCACCGTTTTGAAACTTTGTACGAACAGTATTACCACGCCAACGACACCGTGTTGGCAAACGGCTTGGGTTCGCAAGCGCGCGGACCGGTAACGGTGGCGACTTCGGAAAGCAACGCCCGCGACCGCATCCGCCGCCAACGCATTGAAGCGGGCTACCGCTACACCGGAGAAGGTCGTCTGAAAGAAGCGAACCTGACCACCTATCAGCAAAAACTGCGCACGGAAGACGATGCCGTCGATGTCAGCATTACCCGCATGGCGCGCGCCAACTGGGCAACTCGACCCGCTATTCCGATTACGGTTTCGAACAAGTCATACGCGGTCTGACCGGACGCAGCGTGTGGGAATTTGACGGCGCGGTCAAACAAACCGTCGTTGCCGGTGCCGAATACAAACATACGGAAACCGCCCGTCCGCGCGACAGCCTGACCGTGGACAACCTGACCGGCGCCGTCAGCAATGTCTATGCGGGCAGCACCTATCCGAACAAAACCTTTCCCGACAGCAAACGCAAAACCGTCAGCCTGTACGCACAAGACAGCCTGACCTTCGGCAACGGCATCGTCCTGACCCCTGCCCTGCGTTACGAGAAAGACAAACTGAACACCGAAACCGACCAAGCCTATCTCAACGCCAACCCCGACGGCACGGCAACCCGCTTCAACGATTCCGCGCTTACGCCCAGCCTGCGCCTGAGCGTACCGATGGGCGAGCAGTTCACCGGTTTCGCCACTTATTCACAAGGCTTCCGCACACCGCCGTTTGACAGCGCAACCATGGCGTTTGCCAACACGACCTACGGCTATGCCGTCATCCCGAATGCGAATCTCAAATCCGAACGCTCCAACAGCTTCGAATTGGGCATGAAATTCAAAAACGAACGCACCCGCGCGCAAGTTACCGCGTTCTACAACCGTTATCGAAACTTCATCGACCGCACCGAAGTTGGCAATGCCTCCATAGGCGGCCGCCCGATTCATCCAGTACCAATATCAAAACCTTGACCGTGTTAAAACCTACGGCGCAGAAGCCTCCGCCGCCTACAAATTCTTGCCGGGCTGGCAAGTCTCCGGCAGCATCGCTTGGATGCGCGGCAAGCAGCAAGACGGCACGCCGCTGGATTCCGCCTACCCGCTCAACGGCGTTTTGGGCGTGGACTACGCGCAAGAAAAATGGGGCGTCGATACCAAACTGCGCTGGTCGAAAAACACAGCCGCGTCAGCAGCGACAGCGTTTTCAAAGCACCGGGCTACGGCGTATGGGATGTCGGCGCGTGGTACAAGCCGTCTAAAAACGTCGAAATCGGCGCGAACATTTACAACATCGGCAACAAAAAATACTGGCAACACGCAGACGTCGCCGGCATGAGCCGCTCAAGTGTGATGGATTTGTACACAGAAACCGGCCGCAATTTCGCCGCCCGCGTGCAGCTTAAGTTTTGACGTGAACCCAAGAGGTCGTCTGAAAACAAGCCATGAGTTGAATGCCTCATAACTAAGGCTAAAAGCAAATCAAGCCTTTGATTTTCAGACGACCTCAAGCCATCCCGCATATACCGAACTCAAAATTTAGTCAGTTACCGATACCTTTCATTTTCTGTTTCCCCTCGCTATCGTCCCTTGACACTACCGATCACTAGTGATTTAATTTACAAATCTGATTAATAATTATTTTTAATCAACTATGGAACAGCAGATTGTTTGGACACCGCGCCAATCCGCGCCCAAAGCCTTTCCCGAACGGCAGGCGTTGATGCCGATATGGGGCGGCATACCGATTCCCCGTCCGCAATGGCAGAATATCTGGCGGCAGCAGCTCCCCCATGCCGCCGATTCCGACACGCTCGCCTATCTGCACATCCCCTTCTGCGCCAACCACTGCGTGTTCTGCGGCTTCTACCGCAACGCGTGGAAAGAGAGTTACAGCAGCGTTTACACCGACAAAATCATCGAAGAAATGGCGGCAGAAGCGGAAATCCGCCAAGGCAACGGCAAAATCCGCGCCGTCTATTTCGGCGGCGGCACGCCCACCGCGCTGCAAACCCAAGACCTCTCCAGACTCATCCGCGCCTGTTACCAATACCTGCCGATTGCCGACGACTGCGAGTTCACCATCGAAGGCCGCATGAGCCATTTCGACATAGAAAAAGCCCAAGCCTGCGTCGAAGCGGGTGCCAACCGCATTTCCATCGGCGTGCAAACCTTCGACACCGCCATCCGCCGCCGCCTCGGCCGCAAACACGGCGGCGACGAAGCCTTTGCCTATCTGGAAAACTGTGTGAAATCAATGCCGTCATCGTTGTCGATTTGATGTTCGGCCTGCCCAACCAAACCGACGCCGTTTGGCAAAACGACCTCAAACGCGCCACCGCCCTGCCTTTGTCCGGACTCGACACCTACGCCTTCAACCTCTATCCCATGCTGCCCATCAACCGCATGGTGGAAAAGGCGCATTTCCCGCCCCGCCCGGTTTCGACGTTCAGGCAGACCAATACGCCTACGCCGTCGAAACGCTGGCGCAAAAAGGCTGGAACCAAGTCAGCAACAGCCATTTCGCCTATCCAGGTCGCGGTGAACGCAACCGCTACAACACGCTGGTCAAATCCAACATTCCCTGCTGGGCGTTCGGCTCCGGCGCAGGCGCAACTTCGGCGGCTTCAGCTATCAGGTGCAGGGCGATTTGGACAGCTACCTCGCCACCCCGAAAGGCGAAAAAAACATCGCCTTCATGAGCGGCCACAGCCCGAACAAAACCCTGCTCGGACAAGTGCAGCACGACATGGAAACAGGTCGTCTGAATCCCTCGCTGTTTGACGGCAACGCCGCCGCGCAGAAGCTGATTGCCCAATGGCAGGCAATGCAACTCTTTGAAGAAAAGGTTCAGACGGCCTCATCCGCCTGAACACCAGCGGCCGCTACTGGTCGCCCACCCTCATCCGCAAACTCATGCTCACCCTTCCTACTCAAGAAAAGGATCAAACCATGCAAAAACTTTCATCCGAACAACAAATCATGTTGCGCCAATCATTGGAAAAAAATCCCGGCCAAGTGCTCGAAATGCTCGCCGCGCAAAACCAATGCAGCTTTGAAGAAGTCATCCGCTGCCTGCCCGAAAACTGCATCCGCCAAACCGAAGGCAGCCGCATCGTCGAAATCCTCCAAGCTGTCGCCGCTTGGGACGAAGCCGTCACCTTCATCGCCCACACCCCCGACGCCATCGTCGAAGTTACCGGCAAACTGCCCGGCGGCAAAGTCGGTCGCGGCTTCTACAACTTCGACCACCCCGAAACCGACGGCGGCGTACACGGTCATATCTATTACGAAAACTGCGCCGCCATCTACCTTTTAGAGCGTCCGTTTATGGGCAAAGACACCTGCTCGCTCAACTTCATCAACCGCAACGGCGGCGCCATGTTCAAAATCTTCGTCGGTCGCGACGAAGCAGGCGAACTCAAACAACACCAAATCGAAGCCATGAGAAAACTGTTCGATGCAGTTTAAACAGGTTTCAGACGACCTCTGCCTGAAAACCAATAGAAATTGCCACATTCCTGCACAAGCGAAATCATCTTTCTGCATTGTATAGTGGATTAAAATTTAAATCAGGACAAGGCGACGAAGCCGCAGACAGTACAGATAGTACGGCAAGGCGAGGTAACGCCGTACTGGTTTAAATTTAATCCCCTATAATACACAAATAAGAAAGAAAATAACCATGCCTGCCCTCTACTCTCTTGCTGATTGAAGCTGACCTATCAGCGCAAAGAAAAGCTGAATATAGTCAATTAAAATACAAAATAGGACAGTAAACGCAATCGTCAAAATCGGGCGTAATCAGACAAAAACGGTTCGGCAGAATACCCGACTTTAAATAATTCATCA
>CAKMQH010000329.1 GCA_927911515.1 uncultured Neisseria sp. | reverse complement strand
TTCGGCATGATGAGCCTGTCCGACATCTTAGGCCGTCTGAAAACCTACACCGCGCGCAACGTCATCATTACCGGCGGCGAGCCGACCATACAGCCGCATCTCGATACGCTGCTGGATGCGCTCAAGGCGGAAGGCTATTTCCTCTGTATCGAAACCAACGGCCTCAAGCCCGCGCCGCCGCAAATCGACTACGTCGCCACCAGTCCCAAAGCCTGCTATGCCGCCAAATATGAAACCAACTGCATCGCCGAAGCTGACGAAGTGCGGATTGTTGCCGACGGCGATGTCGTTGCGTTCTGCCAAAACATGGAACGCAAAATCCGCGCGTGCCATTACTACCTTTCGCCCTGCGAACAAAACGGCGTGATGAATATCTACGACACCATCCGCCAAATCGGTCTCTTAAACAGCCGCCCCGACGCCCCCGCGCATTGGCAGTTGAGCGTGCAGACACACAAATGGGCGGGGATAGAGTAGGTTTCAGACGACATATTGATGTAAGGTTGGGGAGTTAAAAGGTCGTCTGAAAAGATAAAAGGGTCGGATATTGATATCCGGCCCTTTTTATATGGCAAATGCAAAAAATAAAGCCGATACACAGTATAATCGCCTTATTTTTTCTGGCTCTATAAAAATATCATGAAACGTTTCTGGAAATACTTGCTTTGGATGCTGGTCATTCTGCTGCTCGTTGTAGCGGTCGTCCTCTATATCGTTCCCTATTATCTGAAACAGCGCGAAATCCAAGCCGCGCAAGCGGATTTGGCGCTGCTTTCCATTCAGTCCAGACCGTCATCATCTTTGAAGAACGGCATAGATGCCTTATGGTTGCTGGAGTTTCGCACAAAAGATGATGCCGAGCGTGCCGATTTGATGAAGCGTTTTGGGAGCGACATTCAAGGTAATAACAACCAAGATATCCTCAAACAGAATCAAGAATTGCAAGGCAGGCGGCTTATTGTCCCTGAGTACGGTGACGAATCATTGGCATGCGGCACAACGGCGGCAGAGTGCTTGGCTGAGGTGCGTGCCGACTTGCCAAAAGCGAAAGCTGTGGTGGAAAAATACGCCGAACTGTTAGCCAATGTAGACAGGCTTACCGACTACGATATTTTTGTTTCAAGAGACTGGCCTAATGATGATTATGGTATTGCTGTTAAACCGCTTCCAAAACTGCAATTCGTGACATACGGTAGAAAACCTGCCGCACTTGATTGGGCGGAAGGGCGGGAAGCCGAGGCATGGAAGCGCGTTTGCCGCAACATCAAGACGGGTCGAGGTATGCTGAATAATGACCCGGAGTTGATTTACGCCATGATAGGGAATGCCGTCATCCGAAGGAATACCGACCTTGCCGCGCAAATGCTGTACGAAAAACCTGAGTGGGCAAACCGTCTGCCTGCCGAATGTGACGGGATGTTTGATGTTCTGACAGAAGAGGAACAAAATATTTGTTTGATAGCTCAGGAAGAGTTTCGGTTAAGTGCCAATTCACTGCGGCAATGGGAATTTGAGCAGCAAGGATTATGGTTTTTACAGAAGGGGTACATGAATCTGAATGGGCTTCATGAGTTGATGACATTAACGAGTGGAGAAATACAGTATGCCGACATAATGCTTTCTCTTCTATTGCGTCCTAATGTCGATGCAGAACATACGTTAGCCCACAACTCGCCTTACTTCGCCGCCTACTGCAAACCGGAAAAAATGGCTATTTTGAAAAATGACAGTAAGGCGCAATGGATGCCTTCGCAAGAGATGAACCAGACATTCGCTAAGAAATGGGCATGTATGGGTAATAGTGTCGGCTGTACCCTTTACGCTATTGCTCTTCCTAACTACGACACCTACGTCCTTCGCCTACAAGATACCGCCATGCAGCAACGCGCATTCCAAGTCCGCTTTAGAGTTATACCGACTGCCCGCCGGTAAACGCCGCGCTGCTTTAGAAAGCGTTTTGGCAAAACATTCCAGTCCTTCTCGTCAATTGCGTTGGAATGAGCAGCAGAAGGCTGTCGATTTTGAAATTTACGAACCGAATATCCGACCGCAGGCAGTTAAATTGAATTTGGAAAATTGATACGGGAAGAGGTTCATGAAACGTTTATGGAAATACTTGCTTTGGACGATGGTCATTCTGCTGCTCGTCGTAGCTATCGTCCTCTATATCGTTCCCTATTATCTGAAACAGCGTGAAATCCAAGCTGCGCAAGCAGATTTGGCACTGCTTGCCATTCAGTCCGCCCCGTCGCCATCTTTGAAAAACGGCATAGATGCTTTGTGGTTGCTGGAGTTCCGCACAAAAGATGATGCCGAGCGTGCCGATTTGATGAAGCGTTTTGGGAGCGACATCAGATATCACCAAGATACCCTCAAGCAAAATCAGGAATTGCAGGGTAGGCGGATTGCTGATTTGGCTCTCTACAACGACAACGAATCATCGGGATGTAGTGAACGGATGGCGGAGTGCCTGAATGCCATACGCGCCGACTTGCCGAAATTCAAAGCCGAAGTGGAACGAAATGCCGAGCTATTGGCGAATATGGATGAACTTGCCAACTAACGACATCTTTGTTCCCAAAGAATGGTCGAGTGACGATGATTCGCTTGCTATCCCGTTTTCAAAATTTTCATGTGTGGCGGCATATGGCAGTAAAGCCGCAGCCATCGATTGGGCGGCAGGAAAGGAACGTGAAGCATGGCAGCGCGTTTGCCGCAATATCAAAATCGGTCGGAACATGCTGCATAATGCCCCGGGTATGATTTACGTTGAGACGGGTACCGAAGCCATCCGCAGGAATACTGATCTTGCCGCGCAAATGCTGTACGAAAAGCCCGAATGGGCAAACCGCCTGCCGAGCGAATGCGATGGAATGTTTGAAACATTGACGGCGAACGAACAAAGTACCTGTTCTGCAATAAGCAGTGAATTTCAAATGATGGGAAATTTCACACGCAAAAGAGAAAATGGACCATTTGATCTCATGCAAGATCAGTTGCGAGCGTTGATCGATTCAGGCATGGGGACGGAAGATATCAGATCGACGATCCCTCTAATCCGACCTAATCTTGATTCGGCACACACGCAAGCGCTTTATGCCCCGCATTTTGCTCACTTCTGCAAGCCAGAAACCAAAGTTGCCCTAGATGCTGATAGGAAAATGCCATCGGTGCAGAAATCGAGACTGGATAATTTTGAACATAAATGGGCATGTATCGACAACAGTATAGGTTGCTTGCAGGCGGCAATTATGGTTCCTGATTTTGATTACGTCCATCGCCTGCAAGATACTGCCATGCGGCAACGCGCATTCCAAGCCGCTTTAGAGCTATACCGTCTGCCCGTTGGTAAACGCCGCGCTGCTTTAGAAAGCGTTTTAGCAAAACATTCCAGCCCTTCCCGTGAATTGCGCTGGAACGAAGAACAGAAGGTTTTGGATTTTGAAACCTATCAGCAAATTGCCTTACCGCTGCCACTTAAATTGAATTTGGAAAATTGATTCAACAGATTTATCTTTCAAAATAGCTAATCCAAAGGTCGTCTGAAACTTTTCAGAGACCTTTTTTGCGGCTGTCGGGTTTGTTTGATAAAAAATGAAAGGCAGAAATCAATACAGATGGACATGACGTATTGGAAAAGATGTAAATTATTTGATTCTTTTTCGACTGTTCAATATACTCCGACCGCTTTATTTCATCTTATTACGAAAAATTGATAGAAGTTCTCATTTTACGACACAAAAAAAGCCATTTACTGCCGATTTGTGTAAGGAGGCTTTGAGCTCCGCCGCCATTCGGAATGGCTAAATAATTAGGAGATACCATGCCATTATCTAAATTTCGTCCGGCGCGTTTGCCGGTTGCCGTTGCTGCGGCACTTTTATCCGCCTATTCCTTCGGGGCAGGGGATGGGGTTGAGCAGGTTGATTTGCCTACCGTACAAGTAAAGGGCGTCGGCAAACAGACAACCTCCAACTACACCATTCCCACTTCCTCCGCTGCGACAGGCATCCGCCTGACTCAGCGCGAAACGCCGCAGTCTTTGTCTGTCGTTACCGAAAAACAAATGGACGACCAAGGTTTGGATACCTTGCAGGACGTGTTGAAACAAACGCCGGGCGTGTTCCACAGCAAAATGGGCAACAACGTATCTGGTCACAGCCAGTTTATTTCGCGCAGTCAGGCGATTGACAGCATTTCCGTGGACGGCGCGCCCAAGTTCCTTTACGACGGTAAAGCCATCCGTCGCGGTACCAATAATCTGGACAGTACATTGTACGAACAAGTCGTCGTCGTGCGCGGCGCAAGCGGCTTGTCTAACGGCGGTATGGGCGAACCGGGCGGTACGGTCGCTTTGGAACGCAAAAAACCGACTGCCAAACCTGCCGTCAGCGTGGAAGCCGGTGTCGGTTCTTGGAACCACTACCGCTTTGTCCTTGATGCCAATCATCCTTTAAATGCAGACAATACCTTGCGCGGACGCTCCATTTTGGTCAGCGACCACGGCGGCGATTACCTGCCGAACACTTCGCGTCACAATCACACTTTCTACGGCATTCTGTCTTACGACCTCACGCCGCAAACCCAATGGCGCGTCGGTACGGAGCTGCATCGTTTCCGCAATAATGGCAGCTCGCGTTTCAGCTATCTGACTGTGGCAGGAAACCGCAACGACGGATTCAAGCCGTTTGAATCTTCGCCGCGCAACAACTCGTCTGCACGCTGGGCATACGGTAAAGACAACAGCGCCGAAGTATTCACTTCCCTAAGCCATGAGTTTGCCAACGGCTGGAAGCTGACGGGCGATTACAGCTATCTGACAGGTAAAAGCGATATTGTTTCAGGCATCGCCGGGACATTTGAAATCAATCCCGACTACTCTGCGCTTTTCACTTCAGACCGCGACCGCAGCAAATACCGCGATCAAGATTTCTCCCTGACTTTGGACGGCGATTATCCGGCGTTGGGTCGTTCGCATGAATTTAATGCAGGTATCAGCTATCAGGGCAACCGAGAAAACCTGTCTTTCTATCAGGAAGGCGAATCGATTATTCCTGATTTGCGCCAATTTGACGGCAACATTGAAAAGCCCGATATGCCGTATTTGCGCGACGGTTTTACCAATATGAAAAACCTGTCGGTTTACGGCTCGACCCGTTTCAAACTGACTGACCGATTCGCCCTGATCGGTGGTGCACGTTTTGTGGATTGGCGGTACCGTTACAGCACCAACCGCAACAAATTCGCTTACAGCAGCCACAAACAAAAAGTTTTCATTCCTTATCTGGGTGCAACCCTCGATATTGGTGAAAACTTAACTGCCTACGCGTCGTACACCACCATCTTCCGTCCGCAAGTGCGTTATCTGACCAAAGACGGCGCATCGCTCGAACCGCAACGCGGTAAAACCTACGAGACCGGTTTGAAAGGCTCATGGTTTGACGGTCGTCTGAATGCTTCTGCGTCTGTGTTTATGAACAAACGCGACCATTTGGGCGTTTATGCGGGTAGATTGCCAAACGGCGAAGAATACTACCGCTCTGCGGATAAAACGACGACCAAGGGCTGGGAACTCGCCGTCGGCGGACGCTTGAGCGACAGATGGCTGCTTAATGCTTCCTATGCGCGTTCCAAAATCAAAGACAGCGAAGGCAAGCAACTGCATCCGTCTTATCCCGTTCATTTGTTCAAACTCTTCACGGCGTACGACGTAACCGACCGTTTGAACTTGGGCGCAAACGTCAACTGGCAAAGCCGCAGCCATACGCTGGACGAATATCCCGCAGATATCAACCCGGCTGCCGCCGCTGCATTGACCCAACGCCCATACGCTACGCTGGACTTGACCGCGCATTACAAAATCGGCAAATCCACCCGCATCGGTTTGGACTTTGAAAACGTGTTCAACAAACGCTACCGCACCATGCCCGATATCCACGTTTACGGCACGCCGCGCAGCCTGACTGCTACGTTGAAACACACGTTCTAAAGTAGGCAAAAGAAAAGGTCGTCTGAAAATCTCGATTTGAGGTTTTCAGAGACCTTTGTGTTTCTATCAATCCGTCAGGCGTTTACAGGTTGGGATTGACGATGATTTTAACGGCGGATTCGTTGTTGTGAATCAGACGCTCGAAGCCTTCTGAAATCAGCTCGTCCAGCTTGATGCGCTGGGTGATGAAAGGTTCGAGGTTGATTTTGCCTTCTTCCACCAGTTTGATGGTTTCGGCGTGGTCGTTGCAGTAGGCGATGGTGCCGCGCACGTCCAGCTCTTTCATCACGACGCTGTGGACATTGATGGTGGCAGGATGGCTCCAAATGGATACGATGACGACCTTCGCAGTCGGGCGGCAGGCTTCGACCATGGTGTCCAGCACTTTGTTGACGCTGGTGCATTCGAATGCGACGTCCACGCCTTCGCCGTTGGTCAGTTTTTTTCACTTCTTCGACGACATCGACTTCGGATGGGTCGAGGATGTAGTCGGCAACGCCGGATTCGCGGGCTTT
>CAKMQH010000328.1 GCA_927911515.1 uncultured Neisseria sp. | reverse complement strand
GGTTTGACTTTGTTGGCAAGGATTGCCACGAAAACCAGATTGTCTATGCCGAGCACCACTTCCAAGAGTAATAAAGTGGCAAAACCGATCCAAGTTTGCGGCTCGGCCAACCAGCTGAAGTCCATTGCGTCGTTAATCCTTTCGGGTAGGGTGAGGCCGTCTGAAAAAAACGGAAGGGGTCTTCCATGTTTGTTTTGTGTGCGACGGCCGGAATTCGAAAGGCGGCAGTTTTAAGCAGCTTGGTCGGGGAATGCAAGCAACACGGCGGATTGGCACGCTTTCGCCACAAGGCGGCCCGATGCGGCAACATTGTAGCGGAGCAGGCCTATCCGCCGATAAGCCTGTTTGATGGCCACGAACCCGCACTTTTCGGATGAGGCAAAGTTGCGTTAACAGCGACGGTTTTCAGACGACCTTTGCCCTAGGCGGCGGTTAAGCGGCGGCAACGGTAAAGCGTTCAAACAAATGCGCTTTGTTTTCCGCGTCGTCGGCGATGGCGACCGCCAAATCCGCCACGCTGATGCCTGCCGGAATTTCACCGTCCATCAGCAAATCGTCTTTGCCCAAGCGGTATTTGCCGGTTTTGTCTTCGCCGAACCCGCCGTCCGCGCCCAATCGTGCCGGTGGGGAAACGAAAGACCAGTTCACATCACGGCGCGGCAGGAGTGCCGTCAAGAGATGGCGTGCGGCATTGGCACCGTCGTAAATTTCTTTCGGGAAATCGGGTGTATCGACAACTTGCAAATCAGGCGCGGCATACAGGCTGCCTGCGCCGCCGACGATTAAGAGATACGGAACTTGAGCCGCTTCTGCCGCTTCGACAATATTGTTTGCGCCACGTGTGAAATCCGCGCCGATATTGGGATTGTTCCAGCCCGGATTGAACGCGCTGACCACGGCGTCAAAGCCTGCCAGCTTGTCGGCGAAATCCGCAGCGTTGACATCTGCGGAGACGGCGGCAACATTTTTGCGCTTGGAACACTTTGTCCGTGTTGCGCGCGAAAGCGGTTACTTCATGTCCACGACCTGCCAATTCTTGAACCACTGCGTTGCCGACGTAACCTGTTGCGCCGATGACTGCGACTTTCATGTTTGACTCCTTGTTGAGGTGTGATTGATTAGATGAACGCATTGTAAGGTCGTCTGAAACGCTTGATAATCCCTGTTTTACTGTTGTTATTATAAAGTTGAACTAAATAATAGGATGAAAAAAGGTCGTCTGAAACGGAGTTTAAAGTTTCAGACGACCTGTTGTCAGTGGATGGATTCGATGCCGGTAATGTTCCCCTTTGGATCAAATGAAACATAGAAATAGTATTCGCCGTCGGGTATCAATGCATCGTCATCATTGTGAAACACGATATCGAAATCCTGATCGAAAAAATCCAATTTTTGCAGCTTTAAGTCTTGGAGGAAGCTTTCCGCCGTCGGATGCAGATTGGGAAAAAATCCGTCTTTGGTGCGGATGCCGTTGTGTTTGCGGATATGTTCGAGCAGGTATGTGTTTAGGGTGGAATAGAGTTGCGTCTGTTGGGCAAATACTTCCGGCAAGCGTTTGAGCGTACCGTCCGCCGGTTTGTCGCCCTCTACGTTCAAAGACAATTTCACAGGCAGCCCCGCCCATTCTGCCTTGGCTTCGAAATTTTCCATAAATGTGTTTAATCTGAATGTTGCCAGCGGATGGGTAAACAAAACGGGATTCAGATATTCGCGGCGTAGGTTTTCCAATTCTTGATTGTGTGTATCGCTTTCGATCGCTTCAACTAAAAGGATGTTGCTTAACCATTCGTCTCCGAATGGCTCCCAATCCATGGCTAACTTACTTCGGATACGGTACACAGTCAGTGGCTTGAGCGTCTGAAATGAACAGTTTTTAAAGGGGTTGTTTGCATCGTCTTCCGCCCAGGTCAGCTTGTATACGGGCTGATCCATGAACGTACCGCTTTTAACATGAACATAGCCCAAAATTGGGCAGCTTTTGCCTTGGAATTGTTTTTTGCCGCTGCCTATGGCTGCGTTAATCCTGAATGTTCCTATTTCAGGGTCGAAATCGGAAGTCAAAACCAGTATTTCTTCCGATTCGTTGGCGAATAAGTCTGCATAAACCGCCGTATTCAAATTCAAAGCCGCCAAACGCGCGCGCTCTTGTTCATCTTCGGCAGAAGCGCCGATACCCAAAAAACGCAGCAGGCGCGTCAGTATGCCTTCGCGTTTGACGCGGCCCGGTTCGTCGAAAGAAGTCATCATAAAATCCTTTTAAAATGTGAACATCAATTGGCGGTATACCTGAAAAAGGGTGGATATGCAAATGGCGATAAACGAATATAGCTCAACCGCCCAATCAGTTCCGCGCCGATTTTTCATCCGCGCTATATATAGTGGATTAACTTTAAATCAGGACAAGGCGACGAAGCCGCAGACAGTACAGATAGTACGGAACCGATTCACTTGGTGCTTCAGCACCTTAGAGATCGTTCTCTTTGAGCTAAGGCGAGGCAACGCCGTAATCCACTATAATCCGCAATATTGCCAACGGTCGCCTGAAAACCCTGATTCCAACC
>CAKMQH010000327.1 GCA_927911515.1 uncultured Neisseria sp. | reverse complement strand
TCGAAACCCGGAATTTAGGTTTTCAGACGGCTTTTTTGTTTTTCAGGCAGCTTTTTTGGAATGGCCGGCGGCATCTCAGACGGCCTTCCCCCACGCTTCCCCCATCATATCCACCAACACCCGCACTTTGGGCGAGAGCTGTTTGCGGCTGGGGTACACCGCCATCACGGGCACGGGTTTGGGTTGGAAATCGGATAAAACGCTTTTCAGGCTGCCTGCATCGAGGGCGGCCTGCACCAGATAATGTGGCAGCTGGACAATGCCGAACGCGGACAGCGCGAGTTCCAGCAGGGCTTCGCCGTTGTCGGCGCTGAAGCGTCCGCTGCCCTGAAAGGTGGTTTCTTTGCCTTTTTGCTGAAAACGCCAGCGGCTGACGCGGCCGCCGTGTAGGAAATGCAGGCATTGGTGGTGCGCCAAATCGTCGGGGCTTTGCGGCGTACCGTGTTGAACGAGGTAGCCGGGGGCGGCGCAGGTGAGCATTTTTTTGTTGCGCCACGGTGCGAGCGATCAGGCTGTCGAATTGGGGCGGGTTGCCGTTGCGCAGAGCGAGATCGTAGCCGTCTGAAATCAGGTCGGCGTAGTCGTCGGTGAGTGAGAGTTCGACGCTGGTTTGCGGATAGCGGTGGAGAAAATCCGCCAACAGCGGCGGCAAGATGGTTTTGCCCAACACCAGCGGCGCGCTGATTTTCAGACGGCCTTGCGGCTCGATGCTGCGTTGGGCAAGGCATTGCTCGGCGTTTTCCAGCTCTTCCAACACGGCGGTGCAGCGTTCGTAAAACAGCCGCCCTTCGTCGGTGGGCGCAAGGTTGCGCGTATTGCGCTGCAAAAGGCGCACGTTCAACCGCGCTTCAAGGCGGACGATGCGTTTACCGATGGTGGAACGCGTGAGCCCGAGTTGTTTGGCGGCGGCGGTAAACGAGCCGCTTTTTACGCTGGCGACAAAGGCGGTCATATCGTTGAGATTGTTGAGTTCCATAAATTTTTCTTGCGCAGATCGGGCATTTATGCCCGACAAATACAGGTAAATTTAAAAACGTCGGGCATCAATGCCCGACCTACATTTGGTATTTTCTTGCCCGAGATTAGGGAAGCACATTCCCGAATAAAACAAATATACTTCATCCCGTGCAAAAACACATCACAAGGAGCAAAAAAAATGACTGCGCTGAAATTACCCGAACGCCTGCAAAACCATCGCGGTTTCGCCCGCACTTTCCAACCGGGCAAACTCACATTGGGCCTGATTGCGCCATTCAAAGGCTATCCCGACAGCCCCGTGCCCGAAATGGACGACTTCGCCACCGTGATAAAAGCCGCCGACCAAAGCGGCATTGCCACGCTGTGGGTGCGCGATGTGCCGTTTTACGACCCGAGTTTTGGCGATGTCGCGCAGATTTACGACCCGTCGGTAACGCTGGGTTATCTCGCCGCGCTCACCCAAAACGTTGCGCTCGGCTCGGCGGGTTATGTTTCGCCCCTGCGCGAGCCGATTCTCACCGCCAAAGAAGCCGCATCGGCGGAACAAATCAGCGGCGGCCGCTTCCTGCTCGGCTTGGCCAGCGGCGACCGTCCCACCGAATACCCCGCCTTTGCCGCCGATTTCAACAACCGCGCCGAACGCTACCGCGAAGCGTGGCAAATCATCCGCCGCCTGACGCAGGAAAAATTCCCCGCGTTCAATAGCGAACACTACGGCAGATTCAGCGGCAATTTGGACTTGGTGCCCAAACCCGCACACGGTTTGCCGATGCTCGCCATTGGCCGCGCCCGCCAAGAGCTGGAATGGATTGCCCGCGAAAGCGACGCATGGATTTGGTACGGCATCGCCCCCGAAAAACTGGGCGACATCGTCAACACGCTCAAAGAATTGGGCGACGGCGAAACCTGGAAACCCTTTGGCGTGGCGAATTTCGTCGAACTCTTGGAAGACCCGAACGCGCCCGCCGAGTTCTACAATAACATCTACCTGCGCGGCGGCGCCAAAAGCATCGTCGAGTTTTGGCAGAAACAGCAGGCCGACGGCGTGGCACACATTACCGTGAACTTAAAACCCACACGGCGCGGCGCGCTGGAAACCATTCAGGATTTCGCCGAAAACGTGATACCGCATTTTGCGGTGTGAGATTTGGGGGTTTCAGGCAACCTGAAACGCCGTCTGAACGCCCCCTAGTCCTCCTTTATAAATGGAGGAGGGAACTTTTTAGGTTTTCAGGCTGCCTGAAATGCCGTCTGAAACCCTACGCGGCTTGGCAACGCTAGCGCGTGAAGCCGTAGCGCCTTATGCCAAAGCAGGTAAAGTGCGTTTTTATCAGAGTGGCGAAGAAGTCGTACCCGGAATGCGCTCGCGCCCCAGCCCCGGTCATACGCCTGGGCACAATGGCATCGAGTTCACTTCAAAAGGACAAACCATGCTGGTGTGGGGCGATTTGATGCACAACCACACACTGCAAATGCTTGATCCCGAAATCGCCATTGAGTTTGACAGCGACCCCAAACAGGCACGCGCCAGCCGCCAAGACGCGCTCAAAGATGCCGCCACACGTAAAATCTGGATAGCTGGCGCACATATGCCCTTCCCTAGCATCGGACACATCCGTGCCGAAAGCAACGGCGCTACACTTGGCTGCCGGTGGAATATACCCCGATCGAAATCGACGGCAAAGTGCAATAATTTAACAAAAACCGACCGCACTTTTCTTAGAGGAAGCCGTCAAATGACGGCTTTTTGTGTTACGGCGATTTTTCTTTATAATACGAAAAATTTTTATGAATTAACAAAGGCAGGAATTATGGCAGTAGAAGCGACTGACGGCGATTTATTGCACGTGGTGGTGTTATTGGGGGCGGCGGTAGTTGCCGTGCCGTTATTTAAACGTTTAGGTCTAGGCTCGATTCTGGGTTATTTGGCTGCGGGGCTGGTTATCGGACCCTTCGGATTAAAGCTCATTACCGATTCCCACGCTATTTTGCATATTGCGGAATTCGGCGTGGTGATGTTTCTGTTTTTGATCGGGCTGGAAATGAAGCCGTCGCATTTATGGAAATTGCGTAATCAGATTTTCGGCTTGGGTACCCTGCAGGTGACGCTTTCCAGTCTGTTCCTTACCCTAATCGGGCTGGCTTACGGTTTTTCTTTAGTGATGTCGTTTATTTCGGCGGTAGGTTTTACACTCACCTCCACCGCAATGGTCATGCAGATTATGGACGAACGTCATGAAATCAGCACACCGCAAGGTCAGCGCATTGTCTCCATTTTGCTGTTTGAAGATTTGCTGATTGTGCCCATGCTGGCGATTGTAGCATTTCTAGCACCCGATAATCCCAATGCCGTTGCCGATGCCGTACCGCTATGGCAGAAAATCGGTGTTGCCGCGCTTTCTTTGGCAGCGTTGATTGCGACAGGTATTTGGCTGCTCAATCCGCTGTTTAAAATTCTGGCAAAATCCAAAGCACGCGAGGTGATGACTGCCGCCGCGCTGCTGGTGGTACTCGGTGCGGCTTATTTAATGGAGCTGGGCGGTCTGTCTATGGCGATGGGTGCGTTTCTGGCGGGAGTGCTGCTGTCGGAATCCGACTTCCGTTATCAGCTTGAAGCGGATATCGAACCGTTCCGAGGCCTTTTGCTCGGGCTATTTTTCTTAGCTGTCGGGATGTCGCTGGATGTGGCAACGGTGCTCAATAACTGGAAGGTAATTCTTTCCGCCACTGTACTGATGATTATCTTGAAATGCCTTGCCATTTATGGAGTGGCGCGTTTTGCCAAAGCAAGCCATCACACCGCGATACACCGCGCCGTACTGATGTCGCAGGGCGGTGAATTCGCCTTCGTATTACTCGCCTCCGCTGCCGTACAACGGGCGATTAATGCGGAAGTGCTAGCGAATATGACGGCAATCGTGGTGCTCTCCATGATTATGACACCCTTCAGCGTTATGCTGTTCGACCGCTGTTCCAAAGAACCCCGCGCAGCTGCGGCAGTGGACGATGTGGAAGAACATGCGGGCGAACTCAACGGCAACGTGCTGATTATCGGATTCGGGCGCATGGGGCAGGTGGTCAGCCAAATGCCGCTAGCCTACGGTGCCACCATTTCCATTCTGGACAACGATCCCGACACCATCAACGTCGCACGCGAATACGGTTTCAAAGTCTATTACGGCGAAGCCACCCGCGCCGACGTGCTGCATGCCTGCGGCGTAGAACACACCGACATCGTAGCGGTATGCGTGGACGACGGAGAAAGTGCGGTCAGAATTGTGGAAAATATTCATCATATCAACCCGAACGCCAAGGTGTTCGTGCGCGCCTGGGACAGACGCAATGCGCTGGCCCTAGTGAAAGCGGAAGCGGATTTCGTAGTGCGCGAAACCTTCTATTCTTCCATGAAAATGGGCGATGAAATCGTCAAGGCATTGGGTGCTAGCGTGCAGGAATTACGTGCCATACACGACAAAGTACGCGACGCCGACAAAGAACGCTTCGCTTTGGAAATTGCCGGCAAGGAATTTGAAGGGCGCAGATTACTATTGGGGAATATAAAGAAAAATTCGTAAAATAGACCGCACTTTTGTAGCTGCAAGCGATGGAATTTAAGCGAAAAATTGCAAAAATTCCACCGCACTTTTTACGCCCGTTCGGAACGCAGGCGGTGTTGGCGGATGTTTTTCAGCAGGCGGAACAGTTCCGCCCACGCGGAGCGTTTCGGCTGCGGGGTGTTGCCTGTGCCGATGAGCTTCATTTGATAAGCATACCAGCCCAGTTCGAGAAAGCCGCCGAGCTTGCGATCGATGAATCCCAAGCCTGTGCGGACGGCGGGCAATTCCGCTTTTGCCAATCCGCCCGATAACATCCGTTGCGGCAAATCGGGAATGAGTGCAAATAGTATTTCAGACGGCCTTTTAAGGTTTCTACATCTATATTTTAGTCGGCGAACTGTTTTTTCATTCGTTCGCGTCGCTCTTGCGCTTCTACGGACAATGGCACAGCCTCTCCCGATCCCGAACTCGAACACAGCCTCATCACCCGCATTCGATTTCAACCTGTTTTGCTGTTTTGACGAGTTGAGCATCCCCGATTACAGCACCTTATGCCGCTACCGCAACTGGCTGGCGCAAGACGACACCCTGTCCGAATTGCTGGAACTGATTAACCGACAACTGACTGAAAAAGGCCTAAAAATAGAGAAAGCATCCGCCGCCGTCATTGACGCCACCAT
>CAKMQH010000326.1 GCA_927911515.1 uncultured Neisseria sp. | reverse complement strand
ATCCCGCCATGGGCGAAATATCGGAACACCTCCTCAACGTCGGTTCAAAACCAAAAAGCCCAACGAAAAATGGCTGACCGACGTGACCGAACTCAAAGGAAAGGACGGGCAAACTGTACCTCTCGCCATCTTGGACTTGTTCACCGCGAGATCGTCGCCTACGCCATGAGCCGCAGAGCCGACAGCGAAATGGTGAAGGAAATGCTCGAAAAAGCCGCACCCCGTCTGACTGATAAGGGAACGATGCTTCATTCCGACCAAGGTGTGCTGTACCGTACGGCGAGGTATAGGGGAATTGCTTGCCCAACATTTCCATGGTTCAAAGCATGTCGCGAAAGGCGAATTGTTGGGACAATGCGCCGATGGAGAGCTTCTTTGCGGTGTTGAAGACGGAGTGTTTCTATAACGCAGGAGAATTGACGGTGGACGAATTGATGAAACAGATAGATGACTATATGGATTACTACAACCGCGAGCGTTGCAGTTTGAAATTGAAAAAGCTGAGTCCTGTCGCATACAGAATCCAGCTTGCACAGAACGCCTGAAAAGGCTTTTATGAGTGTCCAAGATTTGGGGGCCAGTTCAAAGTTTTCAGACGACCTCCTTACCAATCCTTACACTTTACGGCATAATGGCGGACTGTTTTTCCGAGGAGAATTTCATGTCCGTCAAAACCCCGTCGCTTTTCGGCGGCGCCATGATTATCGCCGGTACGGTTATCGGCGCAGGTATGCTTGCCAATCCGACCGCCACTTCCGGCGTCTGGTTTACAGGCTCGCTGATTGTGTTGCTTTACACTTGGTTTTCCATGCTCTCCAGCGGTCTGATGATTCTTGAAGTCAACACCCACTATCCGCACGGCGCGAGCTTCGACACCATGGTCAAAGACCTGCTCGGACCGACTTGGAACGCCATCAACGGCGTTGCCGTCGCCTTCGTTTTATACCTGCTCACCTACGCCTACATCTTCGTCGGCGGCGATTTGACCGCCAAAGGTCTGGGCAGCGCGGTGGGGAGCGATGTTTCGCTCACCGTCGGACAGCTTGTATTTTTCGGCATCCTCGCCTTTTGCGTGTGGGCGTCGGCACGACTGGTCGACCGCTTCACCAGCGTCCTCATCGGCGGCATGGTGCTGACCTTCATTTGGGCAACCGGCGGACTGCTTGCCGATACCAAACTGCCCGTTCTCTTCGACACCCAAGCCCCCGCAGGTACCAGCTACTGGATTTACGCCGCGACCGCCCTGCCCGTCTGCCTCGCTTCCTTCGGCTTTCACGGCAACGTCTCCAGCCTGCTCAAATACTTTAAAGGCGATGCGCCCAAAGTGGCGAAATCCATCTGGGCGGGTACACTGATTGCACTCGTGATTTACGTCTTATGGCAAATCGCCATCCAAGGCAACTTGCCGCGCAACGAGTTCGCCCCCGTAATTGCCGCCGAAGGACAAGTTTCCGTCCTCATCGAAACACTGTCCAAGTTCGCCCAAACCGGCAGCATGGACAAAGTGTTGACCCTCTTCTCCTACATGGCGATTGCCACTTCCTTCCTCGGCGTAACGCTCGGCCTGTTTGACTACATCGCCGACATCTTCAAATGGAACGACAGCGTGTCCGGCCGCACCAAAACCGCCGCCCTCACCTTCCTGCCGCCCCTGATTTCCTGCCTGCTGTTCCCCACAGGCTTCGTTACCGCCATCGGCTACGTCGGTCTGGCGGCAACCATTTGGACCGGCATCATCCCCGCCATGCTGCTCTACCGTTCGCGCCAAAAATTCGGCGCAGGTAAAAACTACAAGATTTACGGCGGATTCGGACTGATGGTTTGGGTTTTCCTCTTCGGCGTCATCAACATCGCCGCGCAGGTATTGAGCCAAATGGAACTCGTTCCCGTGTTCAAAGGCTGACAATCAACCACCCCAAGAGGTCGTCTGAAAACAGATTTCAGACGACCTCTCCCGTTTCCGTTACAATAAACACCCTCCGAATCACAGCACACGACCGTCCATGTACGACAACATCCGCTTCCACCTAGACGAAGAATATCCCGAAGGACTGCCGTCCGAGAACGCCGCCACGCATATCGGCATGTACTGGATATGGGCGGCGCAGACAGGGCTGGCGAATCCCGTTTGGCAAACCGCCCCCGAAAGCGCGGAAGATTTCGCCAATATGCTCAAAGGCAGAACCAGCGGAAGACGCTTTCTGCTCAAACACATGGACGGCGCGCTCACGCCCGACGACTTCACCGAACAAGGACAAAAATTCACCTCCTACTACTACGACGATGAAGAAGACGGCTACGGCGCATTTCTAGAAGATTACGTCCGCACTCTCGACACCCCATCGCTCGGCGGCTTCTACCACGTCCCCAACACCCCCGAAATCTACAAACGTCTCAAACCCGTCTTCCAAGCAGCGTTTGAACAATGGAAAAACAATTTGGAATCCCCTGTCGGAGAGCAACCGTGAAACTCATCATCCTCGACCGCGACGGCGTCATCAACCAAGACCGCGACGACTTCGTCAAATCCGTAGACGAATGGATACCCATCGAAGGCAGCATGGACGCCATCGCCTTCCTGACGCAGGCAGGCTACAACATCGCCGTCGCCACCAACCAATCCGGTATCGGCCGCAAATACTTCACCGTCCAAGACCTGACCGAAATGCACGCAAAAATGCACCGCCTCGTCCGTCAGGCAGGCGGAGAAATCGACGGCATCTGGTTCTGCCCGCACACCGCCGCCGACAACTGCGACTGCCGCAAACCCAAGCCCGGCATGGTTTACGACATCCTCGAACGCTTCAAAGCCAACCCTGCCGAAACCTGGCTGGTCGGCGACAGCCTGCGCGACCTGCAAGCCATGCACGAAGCGGGCGGCAAAACCGCGCTCGTCCTGACCGGCAAAGGCAAGAAAACCCTGTCGCAACAGGAAAAAGAGTTGCCCGAAAACACCCAAATCTTCGACAACCTGCTCGCCTTCTCCCAATACATCATGCACGAAACCGCGCAAGAATGTGCAGACGGACAGGCAAACCCATAAATACACAAGGTCGTCTGAAACCCTGTTTCGCCCCGTTTCAAGCCCAAACAAGATTTCAGACGACCCATCCGACAGGTAAAAACATGCTCCTCATCCGCAACCTGACCTACTGGTTCATCCTCAGCACCAGCCTGATTTTACTTTTCCCCTTCATGCTCCTCGCTCTGCCCGTCCAAGGCGGCGCGCACAAAATGGCGCAAATTTGGGTACGCATCCTCAACTGGTCGCTCAAGCACATCATCGGACTCAAATACCACCTTATCGGTGCCGAAAACATCCCCAACCACCCCTCCATCATCTGCGCCAAACACCAAAGCGGCTGGGAAACCCTCGCCCTGCAAGAAATCTTTCCGCCGCAGGTTTACGTCGCCAAACGCGAGCTGTTCAAAATCCCCTTTTTCGGCTGGGGTCTGAAACTCGTCAAAACCATAGGCATAGACCGCAGCAACAGCCGCGAAGCCAACAAACAGCTGATGGAACAAGGCATGGCGCGCAAAAACGAAGGCTACTGGATCACCATCTTCCCCGAAGGCACACGCCTGCCGCCCGGCGAAAAAGGCCGCTACAAACTCGGCGGAGCGCGCATGGCGAAAATGTTTGAAATGGACATCGTCCCCGTCTCCCTCAACAGCGGCGAATTTTGGCCGAAAAACGCCTTCCTCAAACACCCCGGCACCATCACCGTCGTCATCCACCCTGTCATCCCGCACAACAGCGGCACAGAAGCCGAATTGATGGCGGAATGCGAAAAACGGATTGAAACGCAACAACCCCTTATCGAAGGAAAAGGACCGTTTGCCGTCGCAAAGGTCGTCTGAAAACGCATCTCCCCGACACCAGCCCAATCCATGCCCCAACACTACGCCCACACCCTTTCAGACGGCCAGTCCATCCGAATCCGACTCCTACGCAGCGCCAAGAAAAACCTCATCCTGCGCCCCGTATCCCACGACACCGTCAGCATCAACGTTCCCCCGTTTGTCAGCCATCGCTTTCTCGCCCAATGGCTGACCGACAACGAACCCCTGTTGCGCCGCACCCTCGCCAAAACCCCGACCGCCACCACATCCAC
>CAKMQH010000325.1 GCA_927911515.1 uncultured Neisseria sp. | reverse complement strand
GAAGGTTTTGGGTGATGCGGGGCGTAGAATGGCTGGTTGCCGAACCTGTGTCGCTTTGATTTCGGGGGTTACAAAAGGTTAATGAAATTCGGGTACAATGGGGAAAGCGTTTTCAGATGGCTGCTATTGGATGGGTAGGTCGTCTGAAAACTAAGCATCTATCCATGAATGTTTTTTTTATTTAGAAGAACAGTTTTGAAAAGTCATCAAGATGAATTTCCCCCGTATTAGCGAAAGAACATTTGCCGGCCTATCATTGGCTGGCAGTATCATTATTATCATCACGACTTCGATATGGTTTAGTGAGGCAGAGCCCGAACGCTTCGGAATTACCTTGATTGCCGGTATATTGATGCTTGTCTCGGCGAATCTGGTTTATGTCCTGCTTTCCCATCGTTTGCGACCTGCTACTGTGGCGGGCAGTGTGTGGATATCAACCATACTTTGGTTGTTGTTTATCATGGTGGTAGACAGTGCCGACAATCATGCTGCAATTCATAATGACCCTTATTCCCCCGATTACGATCGGCACGGATCAACTTTTTTGTGGCTAGGATTGCTGCCTGTATTTTATGTTGGTTCGCTGATTGCTTCCATTATCGCCACCGCAGCCCGCCCCAAGCTGCTCTCTTTAGAAAAATCGTCGCTTCAAGCATTT
This sequence comes from uncultured Neisseria sp., assembly GCA_927911515.1. GTDB lineage: Bacteria > Pseudomonadota > Gammaproteobacteria > Burkholderiales > Neisseriaceae > Neisseria. Next base: position 2,213 of record CAKMQH010000325.1, on the reverse strand, counting down.
TGGGCGTCCATGCGCTGGTCTTTTATCGGCACTACCGGTTTGCTTTGGATTTTTTACCCAATCGCAATTTTGGTTATTTTGGGTATCGTTCTGTTGATTAACCGGCTGGTTGATTTTATCGATTCATCAACCGCATTCAAACGTCTGGAAGACAATACTTCCGACCATTCCAATCTTTCATCCGATTCGTAATTGTCCAGATAGAGGTCGTCTGAAACGGTTTTCAGACGACCTCTGTACCTTGTATTGACTGTAAAGCCATCCTATTTTCAGGTAAAATCGGCACGACATCATATTTTCAGATAGCTCCCGACCATGCTCAATAAAGACCAATTCGCGGACAACCATTTCATCCGCACCATCATCGAAGAAGACCTCAAAAGCGGCAAACACGAAGCCATCCAAACCCGCTTCCCGCCCGAACCCAACGGCTACCTGCACATCGGCCACGCCAAATCCATCTGCTTGAACTTCGGTTTGGCGTACATTTACGACGGCTTGTGCAACCTGCGTTTCGACGATACCAACCCCGAAAAAGAAAACGACGAATACGTCAACTCCATTAAAGAAGACGTCGAGTGGCTCGGTTTTCATTGGGCAGGCGAGCCACGTTTCGCTTCCAACTACTTCGACCAGCTTTACGACTACGCCGTCGGTTTAATCAAAGACGGCAAGGCGTATGTCGATGATTTGACGCCAGAAGAAATGCGTGAATATCGCGGTACGCTGACCGAAGCGGGCAAAAACAGTCCTTACCGCGACCGCAGCGTCGAAGAAAACCTCGACCTGTTCACACGCATGAAAAACGCGAATTCGCCGACGGCAGCAAAACCCTGCGCCTGAAATCGACATGGACATCAGGCAACATCAATATGCGCGACCCCGTCATCTACCGCATCCGCCGCGCCCACCACCACAACACCGGCGACAAATGGTGCATCTACCCGATGTACGACTACACGCACTGCATTTCCGATGCCATCGAAGGTATCACGCATTCCTTGTGTACGCTCGAATTTGAAGCCCACCGCCCGCTGTACGACTGGGTGTTGGACAACATCCCCGCGCCGCACGCCACCCGTCCGCGCCAATACGAGTTTTCCCGTTTGGAGCTTCTGTATTCCATCACCTCCAAACGCAAGCTGAACCAACTGGTTTCAGAAGGTCACGTTGCAGGCTGGGACGACCCGCGTATGCCGACCATTCCGGTATGCGCCGCCGCGGCTACACGCCCGAAGGTCTGCGCCTGTTTGCCAAACGCGCCGGTATTTCCAAATCTGAAAACATCGTAGATATGAGCGTATTGGAAGGTGCGATTCGCGAAGAGCTGGAAAACTCCGCTCCGCGCCTGATGGCGGTTTTGAACCCGCTCAAAGTGACACTGACCAACTTTGAAGCCGGCAAAACCCAAAGCCGCCGCGCCGCGTTCCACCCCAATCACGAAGAAATGGGCGAGCGCGAAGTACCTGTTTCACAAACCATCTATATCGAAGCCGACGACTTTGCCGAAAATCCACCCAAAGGCTTCAAACGCCTGACACTCGGTGGCGAAGTGCGCCTGCGTCACGGCTATGTGATCAAGTGCGACGAAGTAGTAAAAGACGAGGCAGGCAACGTTGTCGAACTCAAATGCAGCATTGACCACGACACCTTGGGCAAAAATCCCGAAGGCAGAAAAGTTAAAGGCGTGATTCACTGGGTTTCAGCCGAACACGCCGCCGAAATCAAAGTCCGCCTGTACGACCGGCTCTTTACCGTCGAGCGTCCCGATGCCGTGCGCGGCGAAGACGGCAACTATCTGCCGTTCACCAATTTCCTCAACCCCGAGTCCGTCAAAGAAATCACCGCCTACGCCGAACCCGCAGCCAAAAACCTGCCTGCTGAGAGCCGTTGGCAGTTTGAGCGGCTGGGCTATTTCGTGACCGACCGCAAAGACCATAGCCCCGAGCATCCCGTGTTCAACCGCACGGTCACGCTGAAAGATTCTTGGCAGCCCAAGTAATCTGTTTGCAACAGCGATATTGGAAGGTCGTCTGAAAACTTGAAATCGGGTTTTCAGAGACCTTTGTTGATAAAGGAATGAGATGGAACGTTATTCTGTACATTTGAAACTGCTGGGGATGGCGGTATTGTGGGGTGCGTCTTGGCCGATGGGGCGGATGCTGGGGCAGTCGCTGCCGCCGCTAACGGGCGGTGCGGTGCGGTTTGTGCTG
>CAKMQH010000324.1 GCA_927911515.1 uncultured Neisseria sp. | reverse complement strand
GTTGACGACGGATACGCCCACGCCGTGCAGGCCGCCGGAGATTTTGTAGCTGTTGTTGTCGAACTTACCGCCCGCGTGCAATACGGTCATGATGACTTCGGCGGCGGAGCGTCCTTCTTTCGGGTGGATGCCGGTGGGCATACCGCGCCCGTTGTCGGCCACGCTGACGGAATTGTCGGCATGGATGGTTACGGTGATTTTGTCGCAATGTCCCGCCAGTGCTTCGTCGATGGCGTTGTCCAATACTTCGAACACCATGTGGTGCAGGCCGCTGCCGTCCTGCGTGTCGCCAATATACATACCGGGGCGTTTGCGTACCGCTTCCAAGCCTTCCAGCACTTGTATGCTGTCGGCGCCGTATTCTTCGTGTTTTTGGTCAGTCATGGTCTTTATCTGTAAGATTTTTTAAAAGAATTTCTGCTGAGGTCGTCTGAACGACAGTTGAGCGCGCCACCCGGACGGTCAAGCTGTCCGACGGACGGAAATAGACCGCCATTATACCTGATTCTGCTGGAAAATTCAGCAGCTTAGCACGTTTGCGGCGAGCTTCGGGACGGCAAAGTTCCGTTATCAAACTGCATCGTCTTCAGTCTGCTTCGGTTTGTCCGCCGTTCCATCTGGGTACGCCTTCGGTTTCGATGCCGAACATGTCCAAAGCATGTGCCACGCTGTGGGTAATGATGTCGTCAACGGTTTGCGGCTGCTGATACATGGCAGGAATGGGCGGGAAAATAATGCCGCCCATTTCGGTCACTCGGCGCATGTTTTCAATATGGGCAAGGTTTAACGGTGCTTCACGCACCATCAGCACCAACCGCCGGCGTTCTTTCAAAACCACATCGGCAGCGCGGGTCAAAAGATTGTCGCCGAACCCGTGCGCGACGGATGCCAGCGTCCGCATGGAGCAAGGTGCAATCAACATCCCGTCTGTTTTAAACGAGCCGCTGGCAATGCGTTCGCCGACGTGGTTGACGGAATACACGACATCGGCGAGCGCATAGACTTCTTCTTTTGTGTAGCCCGTTTCCAAAGCGCGTGTCATTTCCGCACCTTTGGAAACCACCAAATGCGTTTCGACGTCGTGTGCGCGCAAAAGCTGTAAGGCTTTGACTCCATATTGGAAACCACTGGCACCGCTGATGCCGATAATCAGGCGTCGGGTCATAAATAATCTTTCTGTGGGTCGTCTGAAAAATAACCGTGGGGGTTCATTATAGTAAAAATCGCCACTTGGAATAACACAGCAATACAAATTGTCGGCGCTTGTGAATATCCGATAGAATACTGTTTTTTCATTCTTAGGGTCGTCTGAAAGGGACACGATATGGCAAAAGCAAAAGGCGGTTTGGGCCGCGGTTTAGATTCCCTGATTTCCAACGGCGTGGACAACAGCAGCAGCGACCGCCTGACTACCGTCGCCATCAACGACATCCAGCCTGGCCGCTATCAGGCGCGGGTACAGATGGACGACGAAGCCTTGCAGGAGCTGGCGGATTCGATTAAAGCGCAAGGCGTTATCCAGCCGGTCATCGTGCGCGAACACGGCCTTTCCCAATACGAACTGATTGCCGGTGAACGCCGCTGGCGCGCATCCCAGCTCGCCGGACTGACCGAAATTCCGGTCGTCATCAAAACCATCAGCGACGAAACCGCGCTGGCAATGGGTTTGATTGAAAACCTGCAACGCGAAAACTTAAACCCGATTGAAGAAGCGCAAGGTTTGAAACGCCTTGCCGACGAATTCGGACTGACTCATGAAACCATCGCTAAGGCAGTCGGCAAAAGCCGCAGCGCCATTTCCAACAGCCTGCGCCTGTTAAGCCTGCCCGAACCTGTCCAAGAAATGCTCTACCACCGCCATCTTGAGATGGGACACGCCCGCGCCCTGCTGACCCTGCCCGTGGTCGAGCAGCTTGAATTGGCGCAAAAAGCGGTGAAAAACGGTTGGTCGGTACGCGAAGTCGAACGCCGCAGCCAAATCGCCCATCAAGCCAAACAGGAAATCAAAAAAACCATCAGCCCCGATATACGTCGTCTGAACGACGTTTTGACCGAAAGACTGGGTGTTAATGCGGAAGTCAAAACTACCAATCACAAAAAAGGCAAAATCGTCCTCCACTTCGATACGCCGGAAACATTTGAGTATCTGCTGAAACAGTTGGGCATTGATTATCAGGCATAAGACGAAAATCAGATATCGATAAAAGCCTTTTCAACCACTTTCCAAGCCGGATTTTGCATGATGCGAAATTCGTTTTTTTCAATGCAAACCAACGTTTAACATGATAAAAAAGGTCTCTGAAAACCCTTGTTTCAGGTTTTCAGACGACCTTTTTTCTTGTTTCAAACCGCTTCAATCAGTCTTTGAAACGTTTGAACACCAGCGTACCGTTGGTACCGCCGAAGCCGAAGGAGTTGGAAATGGCAACGTCGATTTTCGCGTCGCGCGCTTCGTTGGCGCAGTAATCCAAATCGCAGCCCGCTTCGATGTCTTGTTCGAAGATGTTGATGGTCGGCGGAGATTTTTGCTCGTGTACCGCCAACACGCTGTACAACGCTTCCACGCCGCCTGCCGCGCCGAGCAAGTGGCCAGTCATGGATTTGGTGGAGTTGACGATAACTTTGCGGGCGTGTTCGCCCAGCGCGCGTTTGAGTGCTTTGGTTTCGTTGGCATCGCCCAGCGGGGTGGACGTGCCGTGTGCGTTGACGTAATCAACGTCTTCGGGATTCAGTCCGGCATCTTTCAGCGCGCGGGTAACCGCCAACGCAGGGCCTTCTTCGTTCGGCGCGGTAATGTGATAAGCATCGGAACTCATACCGAAGCCGACGATTTCGGCGTAAATTTTCGCGCCGCGTTTTTGGCGTGTTCCAATTCTTCCAACACCAGCACGCCCGCGCCTTCGCCGATAACGAAGCCGTCGCGGCCTTTATCCCACGGACGGGAAGCGGTGGCGGGATCGTCGTTGCGGGTGGAAAGTGCTTTCATCGCAGCAAAACCGCCCACGCCCAAAGTGCTGATCGCGCCTTCGGCACCGCCTGCAATCATCACGTCAGCATCGCCGTATTTGATCAGTCGGGCGGAGTCGCCGATGGAGTGCGCGCCGGTGGTACAGGCGGAAACCATACCGTAGCTGGGGCCGCGGTAGCCTTTGAGGATGGTAACGTGACCCGCAATCAGGTTAATCAGCGAGCCGGGGATAAAGAAAGGGTTGATTTTGCGTGCGCCGCCTTCGATAACGGCTTTGCCGGTGGCTTCGATGCTGGGCAGTCCGCCGATACCGGAACCGATGTTCACGCCGACGCGGTCTTTATCGAGGCTTTCCAATTCGTCCAAACCGGCATCGCTGATGGCTTGCAGCGCGGCTGCGATGCCGTAGTGGATGAACACGTCCATGCGGCGGGCTTCTTTCGCGCTGATGTATTGACCGATGTCGAAATCGCGCACTTCGCCGGCGATTTGGCTGTTGATGTCGGATGCGTCAAAGCGGGTAATCCGGCCGATGCCGCTTTTGCCTGCGAGCAGGTTGCTCCATGCGGTGGCGACGTCGTTGCCGACCGGTGATACTTGGCCGAGGCCTGTGATGACTACTCTTCTCTGACTCATGATAATCTCGCTGTTGGTTTTCGGTGGGATGCGGCAAGATGCCGTCTGAAAATGATAATAGCGGTTCGGAATCGGATTCCGGGCGGCTATTATAACGGATTTTGCCCCATATATATAAGGTAACAGCCTCTATTGCGCTAACGCAGCAGAGGCTGGGGATGTTTGGTGCGACCGAATTAGCCGTTGTGGGCGTTGATGTAGTCGATAGCCAGTTGTACGGTAGTGATTTTTTCGGCTTCTTCATCAGGGATTTCGCAACCGAAAGCTTCTTCCAAAGCCATAACCAATTCTACGGTGTCCAAAGAATCTGCGCCCAGGTCGTCTTGGAAGGAAGATTCATTTTTGACTTCGGCTTCGCTTACGCCCAGTTGTTCAGCAACAATTTTCTTAACTTGTTGTTCGATGTTTGACATATCAGTCGTTCCTTTTGCCTTGCGGCGGGTTGTTTAAGAGAAATAAATTCGTCGGTATTGTACCGAGTTCGGATAGAGTTTTCCATCTAAGTCTGCATTCTAACACAGATTATTCTGGAAAAACCTGTTGTTGTGCATATTAGCATAGCCTGATTTTAACCTACAAGCGGGAATTTGTTTTTGTTTGTCGTCAGACGGTTAGTATTTTTTTTGCAACCCACCCCAGCTTTTACGGATGTTATTTTCCATTCCGACCGCTCTCTGCGTCCTCCACCAGCACAATCACCAATTCGCTGTCGTCAGTTATTTTGATGGCGACGTATTCGCTGCCGTCCGCCTTCAGGATGCTGCCCGGCCGCAATTCCTGCCTTTTCCCGCCGTCAAACAGAAATACCGAGCTGCCTTTGGTTTGGGTAACCAGCAGGGTGTGGCCGGGGTGGTTGTGGCGGGGAATTTCCTTGCCTTTGGGCAGGGTTTCGCGGATGACGGTGTAGTTTTCACCTTCAAAGACTTTGCCCGTGCCTTGGGCGTTTTCAGCGGCAGGCGCGGCTGCGGCGAAGAGGCCGATGAGGGCGGCGAAAAGTTGGATTTTGATGTTTTTCATGATGGTTTTCCTTTGGTTGCAGACAAAATTTATCGCGGACTAAAATCGTAATGATACGGCGTTGCCAACACCCTTACGTACTCTAGTTGTACACAGCGGGCGTTGCCGTCTTATCTCATTTTTATTTTAGTCCACTATATTTTCGGGTGGTTTGGGTCGTCTGAAAGCGGAATATTGGCCGCGTTATTGTTTCCTAACCGGTTTGATTAGACTCCGTGACGGCGGTTTTCGTTTCATTCCGAATGTAAGCCTGCGGCTTACTGCCCTCTCCCTAACCCTCTCCCACAGGGAGAGGAAATTGGGTTGCCGAAATCCAGCCGTTTCGGACTTTCCACCAGTTTGTCCGTTCTCTTCAAAATAATAGGGAATTGAAACTGGTGAAACATGGGTGTTCAGGAGTTCCAGTCATCCGTTCTCTCTTTCCGAGAGAGGGCTGGGAGGGGCCGGCAAACTGCGGGTTTGCTTTGGCAGCATTCCCAATGTGCAGGCTGCTTTTAACTTCGTTGATACTGCGCTTTAGCTTCGCAGAAACTCAGCTTCCTTCGGAAACCTCGTTTTCAGACGACCTTATTTAAACCGATAGGTAAACGCCGCGTTCACTGTCCGCAGTGCGCCGTAACTGTGGCGGTCGGGCTGGGTGCGGTAGTGTTTGTTGAACAGGTTGTCCACGTTCAGCGACAGTTCGGCGCGCGGATTGAAGCGGTAACGCGCCATGATATCGGCGACGGCGTAGGCTTTTTGGCGGCTGTTAGCGGCGGCGCGGGCTTTGGCGGCGGGATTGGGGATGCGGAGCGTGGCGGGGTCGGTGTGGGTTTCGCTCTGCCAGCGCACGCCTGCGCCAATGGTCCAGCCGCTGGGGGCTTCGGGGGCGAAGTGGTAGGCAGTGAAGAGTTTGAAGCTGCGTTCGGGCACGCTGTCGGGGTTCAGGCGGCTGCCGTCTTGGTCGCGGGTTTTGCTTTGGCTGTAACCTGCCTGTATCTGCCATTCGGGCGTGATGCGGCCGCCGACTTCGATTTCCCAGCCGTGGGTTTTGGCTTGGTTGGCGGCGCGGTAGTAGGTGTTGCCGCTCGGGTCGCGTCCTGCTGCGGTGGCGAGGTTGTTTTTACGGGCGCGGTACACGGCGGCGGATGCGTTCAGACGGCCTTCAAGCCATTCGCCTTTGATGCCGGCTTCCAGATTGTTGCCGGTTACGGGTTTCAGGTAGCTGCCGTGTTCGTCTTTTTGCGATTGTGGGACGAACAGGCTGCTGTACGAGCCGTAAAGCGACAGGTTGTCGGTCAGGTCGAACACGATGCCTGTGTAGGGGGTGAAACGGTTGGCGCGGATGGTGGGCGTGCCGCCGGTGTGGCTGTCGTAGCTGCCGCCGGTGCGGTAACGGGTGTATCGTCCGCCCAAAATCAGCGAAAGCTTGTCGGCGGCGCGGAAACGGGTGGCGAGATAGCCGCCGATTTGCCGCCTGGTGCCGTATTGCGGGATGGTTTGGGCAAACGATGATGGCTGCGGGTAGGCGCCCGTGCGGGAAAATTCGTAGGCGTTGAGGATGGCGTTGGGGATGATGCTGCGTTCGCCGTATTTGTTGCTGGCGTATTTGTAGCCGTTAATTCCCGCGATTAAATCGTGTTCGTGGCCGAACAGGCGGTATTTGCCGGTCAATGACACGCTGGCGCTGTGGGTGCGCGGGTCGGCGTGCCAATAACCGGGAATCAGGTCGGTGGCGGTGGTGTTATGGTCGATGGAAAGCACGCCTGCTACGCCGTAGGGCTGGCGGAAGCGGCTGCGGGTGTAGTCGTATTCGGCTTTGAGTTTCCAGTCTTGGTTGAAGCGGTGTTCGATGCCGGCGAACAGGTTGAGCGCACGGTGGCGGCTGTTCGACCAATTTGTGGCGGGGTTGTCTTTCGGGCCGAAGGCGGTGGCATAACCTTGGCTGTCGTACACGGCGTAGCTGAGCGGCGCGTCGGCGGTTTCTTTCGCCTGCTGGTAGTCCATGCCTGCATGGACGCGGGTTTGCGGTGCGATGTCGTATTCCAAAATGCCGTAGAGTTCGGCATCGCGGCTGCGTTCGCGCTGCCGCCACGAGTCGCCACGTTCAAAGGTGGAAACCAGGCGGCCACGCAGCGTGCCTTCGGTGTTCAGGCTGCCCGATACGTCCGCGCCCAGCCCGAAATGTTTGCGGTTGCCCGCTTCGGCGCGGACTTCAAACGATGGTTTGCGGGTCGGGCGTTTGCGTACCAGATTGACGGTGGCGGAAGGCTCGCCCGTGACGTCCAGCAGCCCTGCCACGCCGCGCACGACTTCCACGCGTTCATAGGCGGCGGTGTTGGCATTGCCCGTATCGGCCAGCGCGTCGGCAACGGGGATGCCGTTGATTTGGTAGTTGGCGATGCGGCTGCCGCGCGCGAACAGGTAGTTGTAGCCCGCGCGGTCGGAGCCGTAAATCTGGCGGCTGGTGCCGGTCGCCTGCAACAGGGCGCGGTCGAGCGTTTTGATGTTTTGGTCGCGCATTTGTTGCGATGTGATGACGCTGACGCTCTGCGGGATTTCGCGCAGGGTCATGGGCAGCCCGAGCGGGGTGTGCGTGCCGGAAACGGTGTAGCCGTCGTTGGAACTCGCGGTGCGGTCGGCGGTAACGGTGATGATCGGCAATTCGGTGCTTTCCTGCGGTTTGGGGTCGTCTGAAACAGAAACATCGGCCTGCACGTACACGGGCAGCAGGGCGGCAAACAGCAGGGAACATTTGAAGCGTGTCATGGGATTTCCTTTGTGTGTTGGTGTGCGGTGGGGTTGTGCTTTCGGCATATTGAAGGTGCAGGCTGCTTTTAGCTTCGCAAAAACTCAGCTTCCTTCGGAAACTTCGTTTTAGCTTCGCAGAAACTCAGCTTCCTTCGGAAACTTCGTTTTCAGGCGACCTCGGACGGGTCGGGCAGCTCAATCAGAACCACCGAGCAGCCGTTTTCCGAACGCGGGCGGTGCGACACCGACTTCGGCACGACCGCCATCTCGCCTTCACGTATCGTCATGCTGCCGCCGTCGGCGAAGTCCACCGCCATGTCGCCCTCCACGGCAAACAGCACTTTGTCGCTGTATCCGTGCGTGTGCCAGCCATAATCGCCCAAAAGTTTGACCAGGCGGAATTGGAATCCGTGGCGGTTGATGATTTCGGGCTGCCAATATTCTTTGATGGCGGAAAGGTGCTGTTTCAGGTTGATGGTTTCGTTTTGCATGGGGTTCTCCTATGGGTTGGGTGGTTTGCGATGCGGTTTGTCGTTTTGGCTTCGTTGCAGGCTGCTTTCAGTGGGCGGGGTTGTAACGGAAGTGTTATCGACTTTGATGCAAGCCTGCGGCTTACTGCCCTCTCCCTAACCCTCTCCCACAGGGAGAGGGGACGGGTTGCCGTAGCCTCGCTGTTTGCCGCATAAACTCGAGTGCGGACTGCCATCGGTCTGAATCTTTGATTCAGCCGCTCGATGCGTGTGCCTGTGGTACTCCAAAAGGTCGTCTGAAAACGGAGCTTCTGAAAGTACAGCTTCAACAAGAGTTAAAAATTGCCTGAACCTTAAAAGCAGCCTGCAACCCCATCCCCTCTCCCCGTGGGAGAGGGTTAGGGAGAGGGCGGCAAACCGTAGGTTTGCTTGGGCAGTATTTTCAACGTGCAGGCTGCTTTTCACTTCTTTTGCAGCTCCGTTTTCAGACGACCCCCTATTCTTTCCCCGCCGCAACGGGTTTGGCCTTTTCAAACGCCGCCTTCAACTGCTCTGCCGCCTGTATCAACTGCCGT
>CAKMQH010000323.1 GCA_927911515.1 uncultured Neisseria sp. | reverse complement strand
GAAAAGCCGCACCCCGGCTGACCGGCGAAAGGAACGATGCTTCATTCGGACCAAGGTGTGCTGTACCGTACGGCGGGATATAGGGAATTGCTTGCCCAACATTTCCATGGTTCAAAGCATGTCGCGTAAGGCGAATTGTTGGGACAATGCGCCGATGGAAAGCTTCTTTGCGGTGTTGAAGACGGAGTGTTTCTATAACGCAGGAGAATTGACGGTGGACGATTGATGAAACAGATAGATGACTATATGGATTACTACAACCGCGAGCGTTGCAGTTTGAAATGAAAAAGCTGAGTCCTGTCGCATACAGAACCCAGCTTGCAACAGAACGCCTGAAAAGGCTTTTATGAGTGTCCAAGATTTGGGGGCCAGTTCACTGTTTTCAGACGACCTTTTTCTTTCTAAAACTCAATAATCCGCTTCAAATCAATCCGCTTCCAAAACCACTTTCATGGCTTGGTTTTCGGCAGCGTGTTTGAACACGTCGTAGGCTTTTTCCAATTCGCTGAATTTGAAGCGGTGGGTCAGCATTTTGGTGTAATCGACGGAGCTGCTGGAAATTGCCTTCATCAGCATTTCGGTGGTATTGGCGTTTACCAGACCGGTTGTGATGGCGAGGTTTTTAATCCAGAGTTTTTCAAGTTTGAAATCAACGGATTGACCATGTACACCGACAACGGCGATATGGCCGCCCGGTTTGACGATGTCTTGACACATATTCCATGTAGCGGGGATACCGACGGCTTCGATGGCGCAGTCCACGCCGTCTTCGCCGACGATGGCAAAAACTTGTTTGGATACGTCGCCTGAAGCGGGGCTGATGGTATGGGTCGCGCCCAGTTCTTTCGCCAGTTTCAAACGGTTTTCGTCCATATCGCAAACGATAATGGCAGCGGGGCTGTACAGTTGGGCGGTCAGCAGGGCGGACATGCCGACAGGGCCTGCGCCTGCGATGAAGACGGTATCGCCGGGTTTGACATCGCCGTATTGCACGCCGATTTCGTGGGCGGTCGGCAAGGCGTCACTCAACAGCAGGGCGACTTCTTCATTGACGTTGTCGGGCAGCGGAACGAGGCTGTTGTCGGCATAAGGCGTGCGGACGTATTCGGCTTGCGTGCCATCGATCATGTAGCCCAAAATCCAGCCGCCGTTACGGCAGTGTGAATAGAGTTGGATTTTGCAGTTGTCGCAAGTGCAGCATTTGCTGACGCATGAATAATGACTTTATCGCCAACTTTGACGTTTTTTACAGCCTCGCCGACTTCTTCTACAATACCGATGCCTTCATGACCGAGAATACGACCGTCGGCGACTTCGGGGTTTTTGCCTTTCCAAATACCCAAATCGGTACCGCAAATCGTGGTTTTGACGATTTTCACCACCGCATCGGTCGGATCGATAATCTGCGGACGGGGTTTTTCTTCAAAACGGATGTCGTTTGCGCCGTGATAAACCATTGCTTTCATGCTGATACTCCTTGCCTGTTGATAAATGATTTCAATACTGCAATAAAGTCTCTCTATATGGTTTATATACCCCTATAATCTGTATGTCAATAAGAATTACTTTCACAATGTTATACCATAACATACTGTTTTAAATATAAATAAAACCTACGATTGATATTAATGAACACACCCATTCCCTTCTCCGAACGGCTCATCCGTTGGCAAAAACAACACGGTCGCCACCACCTGCCTTGGCAAGTGCAAAACCCTTATTGCGTCTGGCTTTCCGAAATTATGCTCCAGCAAACGCAGGTCGCCACCGTATTGGACTACTATCCGCGTTTCTTGGAAAATTCCCGACCGTTCAGACGGTTGCCGCCGCGCCGCAAGACGAAGTGTTGTCGCTGTGGGCGGGCTTGGGCTATTACAGCCGCGCGCGCAATCTGCACAAAGCCGCGCGACAAGTCGTCGAACAATTCGGCGGCACATTTCCATCCGAACGCAAAGACTTGGAAACCCTCTGCGGCGTAGGCAGAAGCACCGCCGCCGCCATTTGCGCCTTCGCCTTCAAGCGCCGCGAAACCATTTTGGACGGCAACGTCAAACGTGTGCTCTGCCGCGTGTTCGCCCGCGACGGCAATCCGCAGGACAAAAAATTCGAAAACTCACTCTGGACGCTTGCCGAAAGCCTGCTGCCGTCTGAAAATGCCGATATGCCCGCCTACACGCAAGGCTTGATGGACTTGGGCGCAACCGTGTGCAAACGGACAAAACCCTTGTGCCATCAATGTCCGATGGCAGACATCTGCGAAGCAAAAAAGCAAAACCGCATTGCCGAGCTGCCGCGCAAAAAAACTGCCCCCGAAGTGCAAACCCTGCCGCTTTACTGGCTGATTATCCGCGACCAAGACGCGCAATCTTGCTGGAAAAACGCCCCGCCAAAGGCATTTGGGGCGGGCTGTATTGCGTACCGTGTTTTGAAAAACTGGACGAAACATACGCTTGCGCCGAGAAGCTCGGCATCGTTTCAGAGTGCGCAGCCTCCCCGTGGGACGACCTTTCCGAGCAACCCACCCTTACCCATCGCCTGACGCATCGTTTATTGATGATTACGCCGTTTGAAGCGCAAACCAGCTCTTCTGAAAATACGGCCTTGCCGCCAAACTGCCTTTGGGTTAAACCCGAAAATTTGGCGGATTACGGCTTGCCCAAACCGCTGGCGAATTATTTGAAACAACAGCAGCAGGCATTGTTTTGAAAATGCTTGAAAATCAAACAGGCAGCATCCAACTCTAAAACACAATAAACATATCCGCACGTTATACAAACCCGCGCCCATCAGGAATCCCATGCACACACTCCCCCTGCTTACCCAACAATTCGCCGAACTCTCGCCGTTTTTCTATTCCCGCGTTTCCCCAGAGCCGCTGACCGCGCCTTACTGGATCGCCTTCAACACCGATTTGGCGGCAGAGTTGAATCTGGATACAGATTTTCAGACGACCTCCAATCTTGCCTACCTCAGCGGCAACGCGCCGCAATACGCGCCTGCTCCTATTGCCAGTGTTTACAGCGGCCATCAGTTCGGCGTTTATACCCCGCGCCTCGGCGACGGGCGCGCGCTCCTGATTGGCGATTCCGTCGATACCGCAGGACAACGACAAGAATGGCAGCTCAAAGGCGCAGGCAAAACGCCCTATTCCCGCTTTGCTGACGGGCGCGTCGTCTTGCGCTCCTCCATCCGTGAATACCTCTGTTCCGAAGCCATGCACGGTCTCGGCATCCCCACAACCCGCGCCCTCGCCCTGTGCGGCAGCGACGACCCCGTTTATCGGGAAACCGTCGAAACCGCCGCTGTCCTCACCCGCATCGCCCCGAGCTTTTTGCGCTTCGGCCATTTCGAATACTTTTATTACACCGGTCGCGAAGCCGAAATCCGACAACTTGCCGACTACCTCATCCGGCATTACTACCCCGACTGCCAAGATGCCGACAATCCCTACGCCGCCCTGTTGGAACAAATCCGCAACCGCACCGCCGATACTGTCGCCGCATGGCAAAGCGTCGGCTTCTGCCACGGCGTGATGAATACCGACAACATGTCTGCACTGGGGCTGACCATAGACTACGGCCCCTTCGGTTTTCTCGACGACTACGACCGCCGCCACGTCTGCAACCACTCAGACACCCAAGGCCGCTACGCCTACAATGCCCAGCCCTTCGTCGCCCATTGGAATGTCGCCGCCCTCGCTTCCTGCTTCGACGCCCTCGTCCCACACGACACCCTCGAACAGCTCATCGACGGCTGGACAGAAGTTTTTCAGACGACCTATTTAGAGAAAATGCGCCGCAAACTCGGTTTGCAGCAAGCAGACAAGAGAGACGATGAAAGCCTTGTCGCCGACCTCTTCGCCGCCCTGCAAGATCAAAAAACCGACTTCACCCTGTTTTTCAGAAACTTGTCCGAAGTCAGCAATATGCACGGCGAACCCCTCTCACCCAAACTCGAACAAACCTTCAAAAACGGCGTTCCACCCGCCTTCACCCGCTGGCTCGGTCGCTACCGCCAACGCCTGCGCGCCGAAAACAGCGATCCCGCCGAACGCGCAACACGCATGAGCCGAACCAATCCGCTCTACATCCTGCGCAACTACCTTGCCGAACAAGCCATCGCCCAAGCCCGAAACGGCGACTACCGCGAAATCGAACGCCTGCGCCGCTGCCTCGCCCGTCCCTTTGACGAACAGGCAGAGTTCGCCGACCTTGCCGAACCGCCGCCCGAAGGCAGCATTCCGGTTTGCGTCAGTTGTTCAAGTTAAACGTCAAAACAGACAAAAAGGTCGTCTGAAAATTTTCAGACGACCTTGACCGTAAAGAACGATATCAACAAAAATATAGTGGATTAACTTTAAACCAGCTACGGCGTTGCCTCGCCTTGCCGTACTATCTGTACTGTCTGCGGCTTCGCGCCTTGTCCTGATTTAAATTTAATCCACTATACGCCCATGCCCCATTTAAAC
>CAKMQH010000322.1 GCA_927911515.1 uncultured Neisseria sp. | reverse complement strand
ATTTTTATGAATGCTTATTGAAATACAGACAATAAATATAAGAAATGGTTCCGATTGGAATATTGAATTTGTGTATAGGGAGGTCGTCTGAAAACAGATTAAACGGATATGTTCAACGTTAATAATATAGTGGATTAACTTAAACCAGTACGGCGTTGCCTCGCCTTGCCGTACTATCTGTACTGTCTGCGGCTTCGTCGCCTTGTCCTGATTTAAAGTTAATCCACTATAAGAACGACGGCGGATAAAAAAGGTCGTCTGAAAACGGCAAGGGCTTGCATCGTTTTCAGACGACCTTTTATCTGTGTGGCAAAACAGTAGAACAATCAGCTTTCGGATGTTTCCTGTTTCAAATCGACCAATCGCGTTCCCGCCAAGAAATCGTATAAAAACTGCCGGTCTGGATTCAGCAGGGCAAAGCCCCACGGCAAGATGAGCCAGATAAGGGCGGCGCCGAAGGCGGGCATGGGTGGGATGGCGAGCAGGTGGCGCAAACCCGCGTAAGCGAGCAGGGGGATGAAAACGACGAAGATACACGCCCAAATAAAGCGGATGCGCAGTTGCGACAATGGTGGCAGCGTGCCGTTGCTGCCGTGCAGCCCGATTTTCCAAGTCTGCATGGCGAGGGTGCGGCCGGTTTTCGTCCAGTTGGTTTTGAAGTAGAGCCACCAGCTTCCTACAAAGATAACGCAGGTAACCAAGCTGGAAAGAAGCTGGGAAACGGGGTTGAGGAAAATGGCGACGATGCCGGCAAGGATGGCGGCGATGGCGGTTACGGCGCCGGTCAGCAGCAACTCGTACATAAGGGCGGCAAGGCGGCGTTTGATGGAGGCAGGGGGAAGGGCGGTCATGGCGGTCTTGTCGGTAAAAAGGTCGTCTGAAAAACGGAATGTTTTGTTTCGGCGAATCCGCCGCATTCGTTTTCAGACGACCTTATGTGTTGGGAAAAATCAGCGGTGGGGACGTTTTTGTCCGCGCGCCTGCTGGGCTGCCATTTGGTTCATTTCCTGACGGGTCGGGCGTTTTTTGAACATGGCGTGCGCTTCGTCAACCGAGCATTTTTGCGACAGGCAGACCAAAGTCACCGCGTCTTTTTGGTGTTGGCCGCCGCTGTGGTACATACGGCGCAGGTTGGCTTCGTTGATGCGGCCTTTTTCAGGATCGATGTCGAATTTTTTCAGACGCTCGAGAAACTGGCGCTGCTGGCGGCGCGAAGACCAGACAAAGCCGCCGGCGGCTGCGGCGACGATGATGACGGCGAGCAGGATGGCGAGCGGCCATGAATCGACGATTAAGACGATGAGCAGGCTTAAAACGGCGGTGGTCAGCACGAGCAGGCCGCCGATGCGGAGTTTGGTTTGGTTGTCCATGAAGTTGCAGTTCCTTGTAAGGGTGGAAGGTCGTCTGAAAAGGGTTTGCAGTGGATGGGCAAGCTGCGGTACGCATATCCGCATGCTCCGGATGCCTGTCAATCTGCTGTATCCAGCCGAAGCTGTGTTTCAGACGACCTCAAATATCATAACTTTATGTTTAACGGTATTTTACAGTATTTTTGCCGTTTGGGGTGCGTACAGAGGCGATGCGGCATACAAACTTTCGTGCTTTTTGAACAGGCGTGCCCTTGCCGCGAAAAGCGCCTATCCATGCCCGATGAAATCACACCGCCAGCCCCGTCACCAACTGCTTAAATTCCGTCCACGCGTCGCCGTCTTCCGCGCCTTTGATGATGCGGTCGATTTTGGCGCAGGTTTTGAGCGCTTCGATCAGGCGGACGGCGGGAATGCGTTTGACGGCAATCGGTGCGAGGGTTTGTTTGTCGCCCCACAGGCGCAGGCTGTTGCGGACGGATTGCACGCTTTGTCCTTGTTTGAGCGCGGCGGTCAGGCGGATGAGGGTGCGGATGTCTTCGGCAACCGCCCACAGCAGCAAGACGGGTTCTTCGCCTTCTTCTTCGAGTCCGTCCAAAAGGCGGGCGACGCGCAGGGCATCGCCTTTCATCCATGCGCCGGAAAGCTGGAACACGTCGAAACGGGCGACGTTGGCGACGGCGGCTTCGGCATCGGCGATGTTGACGGTATGGTTTTGCGGGTGCAGCAGGGCGAGTTTGTCGATTTCTTGGCGGGCGGCGAGCAGGTTGCCTTCGACGCGTTCGGCAAACAGGGCGAGCGCGTCGGGTTCGATGTCGAGTCCGACCTTTTTCAGACGACCCTTTATCCACTGCGGCAGGGCTTGCGCGCTAATGGCTTTGGCTTCGAGTACCGTGCCTTTGGCGGCGAGCGCGGTGAACCATTTTGCCTGCGTTTGGGCTTTTTCGAGCTTGGGCAGCAGAATCAGGGTGACGGTGTCTTCGGGCAGGCGTTCGGCGAAGGTTGCAGCGCGTCGCCGCCGTTTTTGCCGGGCTTGCCGTTCGGAATGTGGATTTCCAAAAGTTTCAAATCAGCGAAAAGCCCCGCGCTGCCTGCGCTTTGCAAAAGTTCGTCCCAGTCGGCGCCGTTGTCCGCCGTAAAGACTTCGCGGTTGAGATAGCCTTGTTTTTTGGCGGCGGCGCGCAGGGTGTCGAGGGCTTCGATGCGCAACAGGTCTTCTTCGCCGTGAATGATGTACAGCGGCGAAAGCGGCATATCCGCGCTGACCTGTTCGATATTCATGACTGCCATCAATACGCTTTCAGGAACGTGAGGCGGCGGACGATTTGGTCGGCTGCGTCGGCGCGCATTTCCGCCCAGATGGTTTCGCTTTCTTCCTGTTTGCCCAACACTTCGCTGTCGTTGTAGTCCATCGTGCGGTTGACGAGGACGGTAATCGGTTCACCCACAGGCTCGCCGTTGCGCATGGCTTGGGCTTCGACGCGCAGGGTCAGCAGGTATTCGTTGACCAGCGCGGCGCGGGTGATGGTGTAGATGTCCTGACGGGTTTCAATGTTCTTGATGTGCAACGTCATTTGCGCTTCGGCGGCGGAAACGGGTTTGCCGTCGGCGCGGCGCAGGGCATTTTCCAAAGCCTTTTGCATGACGGAGGCGTTTTGGATGTGCCAAGCGGGATACGGCAGCGTGCGTGCGGTGCCGCCCATGCCTTTGAGGTGGAAGCCGCAGGCGGACAGAAGCAACACGGCGGCGGTCATCAGGATTTTGTTCATTTCATTCTTTCTGTTGCGCGGGTATCGGGGAATTATAGCGGATAGTCGGGCGGTCGGGAAACGCGGCGGCAGAAGCAGATTTCAGACGACCCCTTGCCGTTTGTCGTTTACCGGCACGATGGGTACAATCCCAACGTCAGACAACAGGAGAAACATCATGCACCCCATCCGCGAACCCATCCGCAGCGGCCTGCTGCAAGTATCGGACATCCACCAAATCTACTGGGAAGAATCCGGCAACCCCGACGGGCTGACCGTCATCTTCCTGCACGGCGGACCCGGCGCGGGCGCATCGCCTGCCTGCCGCGGCTTTTTCAATCCCGACGTGTTCCGCATCGTCATCATCGACCAGCGCGGCTGCGGCCGTTCGTTGCCTTACGCCTGCACCGATGACAACACGACTTGGGACTTGGTTGCCGACATCGAAAAAGTCCGCGAAATGCTGGGCATCGAAAAATGGCTGGTGTTCGGCGGCTCATGGGGCAGCACCTTGTCGCTGGCGTATGCCGAAACCCATCCCGAACGCGTTGCCGGACTCGTTTTGCGCGGGATATTCCTGTGCCGCCCGTCCGAAATGGCGTGGCTCGACGAAGCGGGCGGCGTCAGCCAGATTTATCCCGCACAATGGCAGAAATTCCTCGCGCCCGTCGCCGAAGAAAAACGCGGCAGCCTGATTGCGGCGTATCACGAAATGCTGTTCGGCGAAGACGAAGCAGGTCGTCTGAAAGCCGCCAAAGCATGGGCTGACTGGGAAAGCTACCTGATCCGCTTCGAGCCGCAAGACGTCGATGAAGACGCCTACCAATCGCTCGCCATCGCCCGTTTGGAAAACCATTATTTCGTCAACGAAGGCTGGCTGAAGGGCAACAAAGCGATTTTGGCGAACACGGACAAAATCCGCCATATCCCGACCATCATCGTGCAAGGCCGCTATGATTTATGCACCCCCATGCAAAGCGCGTGGGAACTGTCGCAGGCGCTCCCCGACGCCGAGTTGCGCGTGATTCAGGCAGGACACTCGTCGTTTGATCCGCCCTTGGCGGCGGCGTTGGTGGGCGCTGTGGAAGATATGAGGGAACGCGCAGCGTGGGAAAATAAGGCATAGTTGAACCCGCCATACTGCCGTTATAGTGGATTAACTAAATCAGGACAAGGCGACGAAGCCGCAGACAGTACAAATAGTACGGAACCGATTCACTTGGTGCTTCAGCACCTTAGAGAATCGTTCTCTTTGAGCTAAGGTGAGGCAACGCCGTACTGGTTTAAAGTTAATCCACTATAAATATAGAAAAGGTCGTCTGAAAACAAGATTTCAGACAACCTTTTTTGCTGCAAGCAACGTGATGCAAGCGGTTGGGCAGAGCTTTGCGCTTATGCCCGCTTATTCGTACTCGGGGTAGAGCGGCATGGTGCCGGCTTCTTCGAAGGTCGAGTGTGCTTTGACTTCTTGGAGGCGGCGGCCGATGCGGCGGGTGACGGCTTCGGCTTCGTTTTGGTGGTCTATGGTCAGTCCGGGGACGGTTTTGCCGAAAAGTTCGGCATCGAGCAGACGTTCGGCGTGGATGCCGGGGCGGTAGTTGTGTCTGACGGCGGGGTCGCGTTCTTCAAAGAGGTAACCGACGACGCTGTTGCGGGTCAGGGCGATGCCGAGTGCGGCATCTTCGCCGCCGAAGATTCTGAAGAGTTCGTCTTGCGGAAAGCCGCCGCAGGCGAGAAAGATGCTGCGTCGGAATACGGTGTTGCCGCCGACGGTCATTTGCAGCCGTTCCCATGCGGTGGGGAATTGCGGGTGGTTGAGGTAGTGTTCGGGAAAGCCGATCGGGCGCAGTTTGAGGCGGACCAGGCTGAGGTAGGAATAGGCTTCCAAACCGAGGTAGGCGGCGTTGAGGACGTTGTTTTCATATATGTCGTCGGCGTCGAGGAAGGCGATGAAATCGGCTTGGCTTTGCATGGCGCCCCAGTTGCGGGCTTTGGCTGCGCCTCCGTTTTCGAGCATGTATTCGCAGCGGACTTTGGGATGGATGGCGGCGAGGTCGCTCATGATGAGGCGCGTGTCGTCGAAGGAGGCATCGTCAATCAGCCAGACGTTTTCGACAGCGGGTTGGGAAACGGCGCTTTCGACAGCCGCTTGAAGGGTGGCGGCGGAGTTGTAGCAGGGGATGATGACGTCTAGTGTGGGTCTCATAATGTGATGCTTTTGGGCGTGTGTTGATGTTGAAAGGCCGCTGCGGGCGATGCGGGGGCAGCGGGGTGATGTTGAAATTCGGGGATAAGCCGAAAGGGTGTTGCGTTAAATGGTGGGAAAGGTCGTCTGAAAACGGTGTTTCGGGTTTTCAGACGACCTTTTGGTATTGCCTGATGCGGATTACAACACTTTTACAATGCTTTCGCACAGATAGTCGATGTTGTCATCGGTAATGCCGGCGACGTTGATGCGGCCGGAGCGAACGGCGTAGATGGCGAACTCGTTTTTCAGGCGGTCGACTTGTTCGGGCGTGAGACCGCTGAAGGAGAACATGCCGTTTTGTTCGATGATGAAGTCGAAGTCTTGATTTGCGCCTTTGGCTTTGAGCAGCTCGACGAATTTTTGGCGCATGGCTTTGATGCGACCGCGCATTTTCGTCGAGTTCGGCAATCCATTGTGCTTTCAAATCCGCGTCTTTCAACACGAGGGCGATGGTGTTCGCGCCGTGGGAGGCGGGGTTGGAGTAGAGGGTGCGGATGATGGTTTTGACTTGGCTGTGGGCGCGGGCGGCGGTGGCTTCGTCTTCTGCGACTAAGGTGAATGCGCCGACGCGTTCGTTGTACATGCCGAAGTTTTTGGAATAGGAGCTGGCGATGAGCAATTCTTTGTTGTATTTCAAGAAGGTGCGCAAGCCGTATGCGTCTTCTTCGAGGCCGTTGCCGAAGCCTTGGTAGGCGAAGTCAAACAGGGGCAGCCAGCCTTTTTCGGCGGAGAGTTTGGCGAGGGTTTCCCATTGTTCGGGCGTGGGGTCGATGCCGGTGGGGTTGTGGCAGCAGCCGTGCAAGAGGACGACGTCGCCTTTTTGCGCTTGGCCGAGGTCTTCAATCATGCCGTCCCAGTCCAAGCCGTGTTTGGCGGCGTTGTAGTAGCGGTAGGGCTTGTCTTGAATGCCGACGGCTTTGAAGATGGCGTTGTGGTTGGGCCATGTGGGGTTGGAAATCCAGACGGTTTGTGCGTTCAGCTGGCGTTTGGCGAACTCGGCGGCAATACGCAATGCGCCTGTACCGCCGAGGCTTTGGGCGGTTTTGGCGCGGCGGCTGGCGACGATTTCGTGGTCTGCACCGAAAAGAAGGATTTGGGTTTGCTCGTTGTAGTCGGCAACGCCGTCGATGGTGAGGTAGTTTTTGGTGGTTTCGCTCTCGAGCAGGCGTTTTTCGGCTTCTTTGACGGCTTTGACGATGGGGGTCGCGCCGGATGCGTCTTTATATACGCCGATGCCGAGGTTGACTTTTTCGGGGCGGGTTTCGGCTTTGAATGCTTCGCCCAAACCTAAGATGGGGTCTGCGGGGGCGGCTTCGATGTTGATTGAAGAACATGATTTCTCGCTTTGCAAAAATGAAGGGACGGGATATTTCCTTTGGGATTTTACGCTGTTTCAGGTCGTCTGAAAATGAATGCGGCAGGTTTTGCGCAAATGGTTTACATCAGACCTTTGATGCCGGCGAGGATGATGCCGTAGCGCAGGATTTTTCCTGTCAGGAGCATGAGTGCGGAAGTGTAGGGGTTGAGCCTGAGCCAGCCTGCGGCAATGGGAAATGCGTCGCCGATAACGGGCAGCCAGGCAAATAAAAGGGGCAGGGTTCCCCAGCGTTGGAGCAGGCGCAGGGTCTTTTCAGACGACCTTTTCTTGGATGGAATCAGCCGCCCCATCCAATAGGAAACCATGCTGCCCAAGCCATTTGCCAGTCCGGCGCACAACCACGCGCCGTATGCCTGTTCGGGATAGTTGTAGATAAACGCGGCGAAGGCGGCTTCGGACGTGCCGGGCAGGATGGTGGCGGAGGTAAAGGCGGAGGCGGCGAGTCCGAGATAGGCGTAAATGAGGGGCATGGCGGATAAGTTTGCGTCAGATCAAAGGTCGTCTGAAATAAGATTTTAGGACGTGTATGGGCGGGTTTTTTGTAAAATTTGGACGGATTCTGTCTATAAAATGCTTTATCGGACAGAATCTTGCTGAAACGCTATGTAGTCGGCGTGTTTTCAGTGTTTGCAAGAATAGCAAAAGCCAGTATGATTCAGCCCGTTATTAACGGATATTAACTGTTTGTACGGTCAATACCAATAAATCTAAATCGAAAGGCAAATCATGTCTACGCCATCACAACAAAACCATAATCCCGCGCTGGTCGTCCTGACCACGCTCTTCTTCATGATGGGTTTCATTACCTGCATGAACGACATCTTGATTCCGCATCTGAAAGAAATTTTCGATCTGACTTATGTTCAGGCGATGCTGATTCAGTTCTGTTTCTTTACCGCCTATGCCATCATGTCGATTCCGATGGGGCATCTCGTCGGTAAAATCGGCTATAAAAACGGCGTCATCGGCGGCTTCTTGCTGACCGCCGTCGGATGCTTGCTGTTTTATCCTGCTGCGGGCAGCCACTCTTACCCGACTTTCTTGGGTGCGCTTTTCATTCTTGCTTCGGGTGTAACCCTGTTGCAGGTTGCGGGTAACCCGTATGTAACTCTGTTGGCGAAACCGGGCAAAGAATCCGCTACGTTGACTTTGGTGCAGGCGTTCAACTCATTGGGTACAACGATTGCCCCTCAAATCGGCGCGTTTTTGATTTTGGCAGATGCGACGCAGGCAGTCAGCAAAGCCGAAAAGATTTCCTCCGTTCAAATTCCTTACTTGGGTCTGGCGGGTCTGTTGATCATCCTTGCCGTCTTCGTGAAAATGATCCGTCTGCCTGACGCGCGTAAAATCGCCGAAGCAGAAAGCGAACACAACCATGACGGCAAAAGTAGCGTGTGGCAATACAAACACCTCGTCCTCGGCGCAGCAGGTATTTTCTGCTATGTCGGTGCCGAAGTATCCATCGGCTCGCTGATGGTTAACGTTTTGGGCTTCCTGAAAGGGATGGATCACGCTTCCGCCGCCCAATACCTGTCGTTCTATTGGGGTGGCGCGATGGTCGGACGCTTCCTCGGCTCGGCAGTCATGGCGAAAATCGCGCCCAACCGCTACCTTGCCTTCAACGCCACTATCGCCGTTGTCCTGCTCATCATCGCCATGATGACCGGTAAAGGCAATGCCGACGTCGCCATGTGGGCGCTGCTTGCCATCGGCTTCTTCAACTCCATCATGTTCCCGACCATCTTCTCGCTGGCGACCAAAAACCTCGGTAAATTCACCAATGCCGCTTCTGGCGTACTTTGTACTGCAATCGTCGGCGGTGCAATTGTTCCGGTCGTACAAGGTTGGGCGGTCGATACTTACAGCCTGATGTCCTCTTTTGTCGTATCAGCCGTGTGCTATCTCTACATCGTCTTCTTCGCCGTCAAAGGTTATAAAGCCGACGAGTAAGTGTTGTATGAACAAAAGGTCGTCTGAAAACTTGGAAATCAGGTTTTCAGACGACCTTTTTGCTTTGCAGCGGACTTGTAAACCCGATCCGATCAAACCGAGGTCGTCTGAAAATACGGCAACAGATTTTAACCGGACCTTAAGCCCGTTTTCAAAAGGCAGAACGCGTCCACAATACGGTCTGACTGACTTATGGCATAATGCTAGCGGCAAAAATACAGGAGGTCTTCATGTCGAAAATCATCTTATTACACGGACTGCACATGCACTCTTGGGTGATGAAACCTTTAGCGGATATGCTGGAAAAGCAAGGCTTTGACGTTGCCCTGTTCGGTTATTACAGCGTTTGGCACACCATGCAGCAGCACACGCAGGCATTGGCGGAATTTGTTGAAAAACACAATACGGGCGAGCCTCTGCATTTTGCCGGACACAGCCTGGGCGGGCTGGTGTTGCGCCATTTTGCCGCCGCGCATCCCGAAAAAATCACCGGACGCATCGTTACCTTCGGTACGCCCCACCAAGGCAGCCGGGCGGCGCAAAGGGTGTTCCGGCTCGGATTGAAAACCCCCGTACTCGGTGGCGCTTATCGCGATGCGCTCGACGGCGGTACGCCCGATTTGCCCGAACATATCGAGCTGGGCAGCATCGCCGGCAACAAGCCGCTCGGGCTGGGGCGCGTATTGGGTTTGCACGGCGAACACGACGGCACGGTTTTAGTCAGCGAAACCCGCTGCCCGAATATGCGCGACCACGTTATCTTGCCCGTCAGCCACAGCGGTATGCTGTTCAAACACATTACTGCAGAGCAAACCGCAACATTTTTGCGCGAAGGACAGTTTAATCATGGGTAAAAAGATATAAAATATTTTTAAAATTGAAATAAAGATATTTTATTTCAAAAAATCAAATTTAAAATCATATCGCATCAACTGAAATCTGTTATTACATTCATAAAAATCATCAGGGTGGGTCTGAAAAGCGGGTTTTCAGACGACCCCGTGTGCTAAACTTCGTTAAATAGACACAAAACAGGCAAAGCAATATGTTTGCATTCAAATCACTGCTCAATATGCCGCGCGGAGAAGCTCTTGCCGTCGTTGCGGCGTTAATCGGGGCGATGGGTTACACCATCATTTCGCTGGGCTGGCTGCCCCATATGTCCATCATTGCCGCCATTACCGTCCTCATCCTCTACGGTCTTGCGCGCGGGTTGAAATACAACGACATGCAAAAAGGCATGGTCGGCGCGGTGGGGCAGGGTATGGGCGCGATTTACCTGTTTTTCTTCATCGGGCTGATGGTCAGTGCGCTGATGATGAGCGGCGCGATTCCGACGCTGATGTATTACGGTTTCGGGCTGATTTCCCCCCACTTATTTCTATTTTTCTGCTTTCGCGCTGTGTTCCATTATCGGCGTATCCATCGGCAGTAGTTTGACCACTTGTGCCACCGTCGGCGTTGCCTTTATGGGCATGGCGGCGGCGTTTCATGCAGATTTTGCGATGACGGCGGGCGCGATTGTGTCCGGCGCGTTTTTTGGCGACAAAATGTCCCCGCTCTCCGATACCACGGGCATTTCCGCCTCCATCGTCGGCATTGATTTGTTCGAACACATCAAAAACATGATGTACACCACCATTCCTGCGTGGCTCATCAGCGCGGCATTGATGCTGTGGCTCTTGCCCAATGTCGCCGCACACGATATGAACAGCGTCGAATCTTTCCGCAGCCAGCTTGAAGCGACAGGCTTGGTGCATGGCTATTCGCTCGTTCCTTTTGCGCTGTTGGTCGTGTTGGCGCTGTTGCGTGTCAACGCCGTCGTCGCCATGCTCTTCACCATCATCGCCGCACTTGGCGTTACCTATTTCCACAGCACGCCCGACTTGAACCAGCTCGGCGCATGGTTTTACGGCGGCTACAAACTCGAGGGCGAAGCATTTAAAGACATCGCCAAACTCATTTCGCGCGGCGGTTTGGAAAGCATGTTCTTCACGCAAACCATCGTGATTCTCGGCATGAGTTTGGGCGGGCTGCTGTTTACGCTCGGTGTGATTCCGTCGCTGCTGGATGCCATCCGCGCGTTCCTGACCACTGCCGGACGCGCCACCTTTAGCGTTGCCGCCACCTCGGTCGGCGTCAATTTCCTCATTGGCGAACAATATTTGAGTATCTTGCTTTCCGGCGAAACCTTCAAACCCGTGTACGACAAGCTCGGACTGCATTCGCGCAACCTTTCGCGCACGCTTGAAGACGCAGGTACGGTCATCAATCCGCTTGTGCCGTGGAGCGTCTGCGGCGTATTTATCAGCCACGCCCTCGGCGTACCCGTTTGGGAATACTTGCCTTACGCCTTCTTCTGCTATTTGAGCCTGATTTTGACGCTACTGTTCGGCTGGACAGGTCTGACGTTGAGCAAGAAAGAAACCGCGTAAAGCGGCGGGATACAAAGGTCGTCTGAAAAAGCATTTGGCGTTTTCAGACGACCTTTTGCGATATAATCGGGCAAACGATATAGTGGATTAACTTTAAATCAGGACAAGGCGACGAAGCCGTAGACAGTACAGATAGTACGGCAAGGCGAGGCAACGCCGTACTGGTTTAAAGTTAATCCACTATAAAGACACACACGAATCCTACCCATATCCCCATGAACAAACAGATCCGCCAAGAAATTTTTGAGCGTTTCCGCGCTGCCAATCCCCATCCGACCACCGAGCTTCATTTCAATTCCCCCTTCGAGCTTTTGATCGCCGTTTTGCTGTCGGCGCAGGCGACCGACGTGGGTGTGAACAAGGCGACGGCGAAGCTGTTTCCGGTTGCCAATACGCCGCAGGCGATGCTGGATTTGGGGTTGGACGGCGTGATGGAATACACGAAAACCATCGGGCTTTATAAAACCAAGTCCAAACACATCATGCAGACTTGCCGCATCCTGCTGGAAAAATACAACGGCGAAGTGCCGGAAGACCGCGAGGCTTTGGAGTCGT
This sequence comes from uncultured Neisseria sp., assembly GCA_927911515.1. Taxonomy (GTDB): domain Bacteria; phylum Pseudomonadota; class Gammaproteobacteria; order Burkholderiales; family Neisseriaceae; genus Neisseria. Next base: position 5,267 of record CAKMQH010000322.1, on the reverse strand, counting down.
TGCCGGGCGTGGGGCGCAAGACGGCGAACGTGGTGTTGAACACGGCGTTCGGCCATCCTGTCATGGCGGTCGATACGCATATCTTCAGAGTGTCCAACCGTACCAAAATCGCGCCGGGCAAGGATGTACGCGAGGTGGAAGACAAGCTGATGCGCTTTGTGCCGAAAGAGTTTTTGATGGATGCACACCACTGGCTGATTCTGCACGGACGCTACACTTGCAAGGCGCAGAAGCCGCAATGCGGGAAATGTATGATTAATGATTTATGCGAGTATGGCGCAAAGTTGATGTAAACGTTGATAAATTGTAAACAATCAACAAAACAACCTTCCCATTAGGTTAAAATTTCTGACGGCATTTTTTATTTAAAATGAAATGCTTGAAAAAATATGGGCAAAAGGTAAAATTTGACCTTATCGGGTTGGAAAACGATAAAAGTTTCAGACGACCCCGGTTTTTAAGATGCAAGAACACAATCCGTTATTCGGAAAAGGAAACGCGGTGCGCGAAAAAAATGAAAAAATATAGATACTTTGCTTTGGTAACGGCTTCTGCGACTGGCCTTGGGCGGCTGTGACAAATCAGCAGCTTCTTCGGCGGCGACAGCAAAAGCGAAGAATTCGTACAGAGAATCGAACCCTCGAAAAACGACGGCAGCGTCGGTATGCTGCTGCCCGATTTCGCACAATTGGTGCAAAACGAAGGTCAGGCGGTGGTCAATATCCAAGCATCCCCCGCCGGACGTGCCGCAGGCAGCGGGCAGTCTGAAGAGCAGGGCATGGACTTGAGCCAGTTTCCGGACAACGATCCGTTTTACGAGTTTTTCAAACGCCTGGTTCCGAATATGCCCGATATGCCGGAAGACCAATCTGCCGACGATGATTTGAATTTCGGTTCCGGCTTCATCATCAGCAAAGACGGCTATATCCTGACCAATGCCCACGTTGTTGCCGGTATGGGCAATATCAAAGTCCTGCTCAACGACAAGCGCGAATACACTGCCAAGCTGATCGGTTCAGATACGCAATCTGATGTTGCGCTGTTGAAGATTGATGCTTCGGAAGAGTTGCCCGTCGTCAAAATCGGTAATCCGAAAGATTTGAAACCGGGCGAGTGGGTTGCCGCTATCGGCGCGCCGTTCGGCTTTGACAACAGCGTTACTTCGGGCATCGTGTCCGCCAAAGGACGCAGCCTGCCGAACGAAAGCTACACGCCTTTCATTCAAACCGACGTTGCCATCAATCCGGGTAACTCGGGCGGTCCGCTGTTTAACCTGAAAGGTCAGGTAGTCGGCATCAACTCCCAAATTTACAGCCGCAGCGGCGGATTTATGGGCATTTCCTTCGCGATTCCGATTGATGTGGCGATGAACGTTGCCGAGCAGTTGAAAACCAGTGGCAAGGTTCAGCGCGGTCAGTTGGGCGTGATTATTCAGGAAGTGTCTTACGATTTGGCGAAATCGTTCGGCTTGGACAAAGCCAGCGGCGCGTTGATTGCCAAAGTGATGCCGAACAGCCCCGCAATGCAGGCAGGATTGCAAGTGGGCGACATCGTCCGCAGCGTCAACGGCGAAGAAGTGCGCGTGTCCAGCGATTTGCCGGTCATGGTCGGCTCGATGCTGCCGGGTAAGGAGGTTACGCTGGAAGTATGGCGAAAAGGCGAGAAGATTAATGTGAAAGTCAAACTCGGCAGCATGGCTGAGCAGAACGAAACGTCTTCTCGCGCTACCGAGCAGCCGCAGCAGGCAAATCCGGCGGACGGCTTTACCGTCGATAATACGGGACTGACCCTGCGCGTCGATGAAGGTGCAGGCAAAAGCCGCCTGATTGTTTCCCGCGTCAGCGGAGCGGCGGAACGTGCCGGACTCAAACGCGGCGACGAAATCCTCGCCGTCAGCCAAATCAGCGTCAACGACGAATCGAGCTTCCGCAGCGCGTTGGCAGGTGCGGGTAAAAATGTGCCGCTGCTGGTTCAGCGCGACGGCAATACGCTTTTCCTCGCCCTGACCCTGCAATAAGGTGCAACGCAAGCGCCATTCAATGATAGAATACCCGCCATCCTAAGGTGGCGGGTATTTTGTAATTTTAGCAACTGATTGATTTGTTTGTTTTTTGATGGTTTTGCTCTTTTGGCTTTGTCAACAATCGCATTCAAAGGTCGTCTGAAAACGTTCCGCTCCGATTGACTTCCTATTAATAAAAATATTATGCACCTGATTGATTATTCACATTCGTTTTTATCCGTCGTGCCGCCGTTTTTGGCATTGGCGCTTGCCGTCATCACCCGCCGCGTGCTGCTGTCTTTGGGCATCGGTATCTTGGTCGGCGTTGCCTTTTTGGTCGGCGGCAGCCCGATTGACGGACTGACACACCTGAAAGACATGGTGGTCGGGCTGACCTGGGCAGACGGCGATTGGTCTTTGGGAAAACCTAAAATCCTGATTTTCTTATTGTTGCTCGGTATTTTTACTTCGCTGCTGACCTTTTCCGGCAGCAATCAGGCGTTTGCCGATTGGGCGAAGCAACACATCAAAGGGAGGCGCGGCGCAAAAATGCTGACTGCCTGCCTCGTATTCGTTACCTTTATCGACGACTATTTCCACAGTCTCGCCGTCGGCGCGATTGCCCGCCCCGTTACCGACAAATTCAAAGTCTCCCGCGCCAAACTGGCGTATATCCTTGATTCTACAGCCGCGCCGATGTGCGTACTGATGCCGGTTTCAAGCTGGGGTGCATCGATTATCGCCACGCTGGCAGGTCTGCTCGTTACTTATCACATCACCGGATACACGCCGATGGGTACGTTTGTCGCCATGAGCTTGATGAACTATTACGCCTTATTTGCCCTGTTGATGGTGTTCATCGTCGCATGGTTCTCCTTTGATATCGGCTCGATGGCGCGCTTTGAGAGAGCGGCATTGCAGGAAGTTCACGACGAAACCGCCGTTTCAGACGACCCCAAAGGCCGGGTTTATGCGCTGATTATTCCGGTTTTGGTGTTAATCGTCTCCACCGTTTCTGCCATGATTTACACAGGCGCGCAGGCAAGCGAAACCTTTACCATTTTGGGCGCGTTTGAAAATACCGATGTAAACACTTCGCTGGTGTTCGGCGGCACTTGCGGCGTACTGACCGTCATCCTCTGCACGCTTGGTACCATCAAAGCTGCCGATTATCCCAAAGCCATCATTCAAGGCATATCTTCGATGTTCGGCGCGATTACCATCCTGATTCTTGCCTGGCTCATCAGCACCGTCGTCAGCGAAATGCACACCGGCGACTACCTCTCCACGCTGGTTGCAGACAACATCCATCCCGGCTTCCTGCCCGTCATCCTCTTCCTGCTTGCCAGCGTGATGGCGTTTGCCACAGGTACAAGCTGGGGAACGTTTGGCATTATGCTGCCGATTGCCGCCGCGATGGCAGTCAAAGTCGATGCATCGTTGGTCATCCCGTGCATGTCCGCCGTTATGGCTGGCGCAGTGTGCGGCGACCACTGTTCGCCCATCTCCGACACCACCATCCTGTCTTCCACCGGTGCGCATTGCAACCATATCGACCACGTTACATCGCAACTGCCTTACGCCTTGACCGTTGCAGGCGCGGCAGCGGCAGGCTACCTCGTGTTGGGTATGACCCAATCGGCTTGGCTGGGCTTTTTCGCAACCGGCGTCGTCATGACCGCCCTCATCTTCATACTGAAAGACAAAAAAGGCAAAGTTGCCTGATGTGTTTTCCCGTTTTCAGACGACCTTAAGTATCAAAGGTCGTCTGAAATATTTTAAGGAACCCAAAAATGAACGCTCCCCATTCCATCCCGCGCGGTCCCGTCATGGCAGACGTTGCTGCCTACTGTCTGACCGAAGAAGAAAAACAACGCCTGCTCAATCCGTCCATCGGCGGTGTCATCCTGTTCCGCCGCAACTTCCAAAACGTCGAGCAGCTCAAAGCCCTGGTTCAAGAAATCAAAGCACTGCGCACGCCTGAACTCATCATCGCCGTCGATCACGAAGGCGGCAGGGTGCAACGCTTCATCGAAGGCTTCACCCGACTGCCCGCCATGAATACTTTAGGACAGATTTGGGACACCGAAGGCGAAGCCGCTGCCAAAGAAAAAGCCGAACAGGTCGGCTGGGTATTGGCAACAGAGCTGACCGCCTGCGGTATAGACCTTTCCTTCACGCCTGTCCTCGACCTCGACTGGGGAACATGCCCCGTCATCGGCAACCGCAGCTTCCACCGCAACGCCGATACCGTAACCCAACTCGCCCTTGCCCTGCAAAAAGGTCTGAACCGGGGCGGCATGAAGTCCTGCGGCAAACATTTCCCCGGACACGGATTCGTCGAAGGTGACAGCCATTTGGTGCAACCCGAAGACACGCGCAGCCTTGTTGAACTCGAAGCCGCCGACATGATTCCGTTCCGCGCCTTAAGCAGCGCAGGCATGGCGGCAGTCATGCCTGCCCACGTCGTTTATCCGCAAATTGATGGCAACCCTGCTGGTTTCTCTGAAAAATGGCTCAAACAAATCCTGCGCCAAGATATTGGATTTAAAGGCGTTATCTTTTCAGACGACCTCACGATGGAAGGCGCAGGCGCAGCGGGCGGCATCAAAGAACGCGCAAACGCCTCTTTCACGGCAGGCTGCGATATCGTCCTCGTCTGCAACCGCCCCGACCTCGTCGACGAACTGCGCGACGGCTTCCAAATCCCCGCCAATCCCGATTTGGCAAACCGCTGGCAATACATGGCGAACACACTGGGCAAAGAAGCAGCCCAAACCGTGATGCAAACGCCTGATTTCCAAGCCGCCCAAGCCATGACCGCGCAACTTGCCACGCCCAAAGACACCGCAGGCGGCGTGAAAGTCGGCGAAGCGTTTTAAAGGCGTTTGATTTAGAAAGAATGGAAGAAGGTCGTCTGAAAAGCTAAATTGGGCTTTTGAACTGCACCCCAAAAGTTGGACACATCCCCTCCAACTCACAAGGTGCAGTTTTTTTATGAGCAAATATACATTCACTCAAATACCAAGCCGTACTCCACTACCTGCATATACGCAGCCAACAGCGTACCGCAGACCACTACGGCATCTCCCGAACCCACCTGCGACGGATGGATACGCGCCTATCAGGAAGGCGGCATCGGCGCACTTCGAACATCCCCAATCCAAAACCATGACCGACCACCGTAAAAATCCCTTACATCGCCGACAAACCCGACCACGAAAAAACACAGGCAGAGCTTATCGAAGAGTTGTGCTATATGCGC
>CAKMQH010000321.1 GCA_927911515.1 uncultured Neisseria sp. | reverse complement strand
TGATCAAGGGTAAGCCGTATAAGGTTGCCGTTACGGCATGTATGCGCAAACTGCTGACAGTATTGAATGCCCGATGCGTGATATTTTGCCGAAACGGTACCACCGAAAACGGTATCCAAACGGCTTGACTTTGAGTTTTGGTATTTTGCCCGACGGGGTGAAAAATACAGTTGCTACGTTTTTCAGACGACCTCATGGCAAAGAATCCACTATACAGAAAGATAAACAAGTGACCGAATCTTCCCTCTATCAGCGTTATCTCGAACTCAAACAACAAGGCGTGCATCAGCGGGATGCCGTTGCCCTTTTGGGCGTCAGCGAAGGCGAATTGACCGCCGCGCTTCCCGATACGCAATATCTCGGCGGCGACTGCATGGCGTTTTTGCCCGAACTCGAAGCTTTGGGCGAAGTCAGGAGCGCAGTGCGCAATCCGGCGGCGTTGTCCGAAAAAACAGGGATTTATCACCATCTCGAACTCTCGCCCATGATGGGGACAGCCATCAATTTGGGCGGGCTGGATTTGCGCCTGTTCATGCGCCATTGGAAACACATTTTCGCCGTCCGCAACGGCGAGGCGCGCGCGTTTCATTTTTACGATGCGGCGGGCAAAGCCATTCAAAAAGTCCATCTGACCGAAGCTGCCGCCATACCCGTATGGGAACGCCTGTGCGCCGCCTACCGTACGGATGCCGCGCCCGTTTTTGAAACGCCGCCCGAAGCTGCCCCCTACGAAAACGTCGAGCTGACGGACGATGCGCTTGCCGCCTACCGCGAAGAGTGGAAAGGCCTGAAAAACGTCCACCATTTCCGCATCGTCCTCTCCCAATTCGGCATAGACCGCCTGCAAGGTTTGGAATACGCGCCTGAAGGCGAAGCGCAAAAACTGAAGCGCGAAGCCGTCGAGTTCATTTTCCGCCAATGTGCCGCAAGAGGCATGACCCTGCTCGTGTTCGTCAACAACAGCGGCATCGTTCAAATCCAAACCGGACAGGTTCACCATGTCGATCGCGCCGACGGCTGGTTGACCGTCAGCGATTTTGCCGAAGAAAAATTCAATTTCTTCCTCGACGATGCCAAGCTCGCCGAACTTTGGTTCTTCCGCCGTCCGGGCAGCAACGGCATTGTCCACAGCATCGAAGCCTATGACGACCGCCGCAATTTGGTGCTGCAACTGTTTGGCAGACCCGCCGATGCGGAGGCGGAATCCGAAGCGTGGCGCGCGTTGATTGCCGAAGTGCGCCAAACATACGGGCTGTAATCTTTTTAAACCCACACCTCGTCTGAAATCTCGTTTAGGGTTTTCAGACGACCTCCAAACCCTGCAAACCATACGGAAACATCATGAAAAAAACCATCATCGCCGCCGTCCTGACCCTGCTTGCCGCCCATGCCGCCGCGCAGCGCGTCGTTATCCTGACGCCCGACGTTGCCGACATCGCCGCGAAACTCGGTGCGGACAAAGAAGTCGTCGGCATACACGAGTTCAACCGCAACCCCGCCTATAAAAACACGCCGTCCATCGGCTTCTACCGTAATTTCTCCGCCGAACCCATCATCGCCAAAAAGCCTGATTTGGTGATCGGAAGCTGGATGGCGAAACCCGACGGCATTTACGCCCAACTCAGCCGCGCCGGTGTCAAAGCGGAAAACGTCAATTCAAACGAAACGCTGGAGCAATACCAGCAAAGTTTCGCCCGCATCGGCAAATTGTTGGGCAAGGAAAAGCAGGCGCAGGCTTTGGCGCAGCAGTTTAAAAGCAGCATCAAGGCGCAGCCTGCCAACGGCAAACGCTACATTCTCAGCTACGACGGCCGTTATGTTGCGGGTAAAAACACCGTCGGCGACGTGCTTATCCGCTTGGCAGGCGGGACGAACGCGGCGGCTTCGGTGGACGGACTCAAACCCTTCTCGCGCGAAGGCTGGCTCAATGCGAAACCTGACGTGATCATCATCGCCAAACACAATGAAAAAGCCCTCGGCGGTCTCGACAAAATCATGACGCGCCCCGAAATCGCCTCCAGCCCCGCCGGGAAAAACAAACACATCCTGTTCTGGCAGGCGGACGACTATATGCGCTACGGCCTCTACACGCCCGACATCGTCCGCAAGCTGCACGATTTAGGGAAATAAGGCACGGTCGTCTGAAAGTTGCGTGATGGCATGAAGTCGGATGGGGCAATCCGGCTTTTTGTCGGTTTCAGACGACCTTCTTTTGCCGTCGTTGTTTCGGAACAGGTGAACATGACGGCAACGGCGTTTCATGTGCGTTTATCGTGAACAGGTCGTCTGAAAACGGGCAGCGGCGAATCCGTCGGCGTTTCGCAGCCGCTGCCGAAATACTCTTCAAAGAATCACAACATGAAAAAATGGCTTCCGGCGTTGCCGGTTTTATCTTTGTTTCTGATCTGGTTTTGCGCCGGAGTGGGCGAGGGGGGGTGGAGCAATCCGCTTGCTGCCGATCCCGTGTTGATGGAAATCCGCCTGCCGCGTATTTTTGTCGCTTTGCTGGTCGGCGCGGCACTTTCCGCCAGCGGTGCGGCGTTGCAGGCGTTGTTTGAAAACCCGCTTGCCGACCCGAGCCTGATCGGTACGTCGGGCGGCGCGGCAATGGGTGTGGTGCTGGCGATTGCGATGGGCTGGAGCATCGCCGTGCCACTGGCGGCATTTTCGGGCGCGTTTGCCGTCTGCATCCTGATTCTGCTCGGACACCGTCTGGTCGGCGGCGGCAAGCTGGGGCTGTTGGTCATGGGTTTTGTGGTCAGCGCTTTGTGCGGCGCGTTGGTCAGCCTGATTCTTTTCCTTTCAGACGACATGGCATTGCGCAGCGCCATGACTTGGCTCTCGGGCAGCTTTTCTGAAGCAGGCTTTGTTTCGCCCGCCTACGCAGGCGGCGTGATGTTGGCGGGTTTGGTCGTGTTGACTGCTGTCGGCCGCCGTCTCGACTATCTGCTCTTGGGCGACGAAACGGCGCACACCATGGGCATCAGCGTCGCCGCCACCCGCGTGGCAACCATCATCGGCGCGGCTTTGATGACCGGAGCCGCCGTCTCGCTCGGCGGCATTATCGGTTTCGTCGGCATGATGATACCCAACGTATTGGCGCAAGCAGTCGGCGGCTCGCGCACCCGCCTGATTATCCTGTCCGCCGTCGTCGGTTCGATTTTTATGTTGCTCGCCGATACGTTTGCCCGTTGGGTGGTCTATCCCATCGACCTGCCCGTCGGCATCGTCATCGCCATTTTGGGCGGGCCGTTTTTCCTGTGGCTGATTGTCAAAGACCAAAGGAGCTGACATGGCATTGCTGATCGAAAACTGCACCGTCAAAGCCGGAAAACGCACCATCCTGTCTTTGGAACGCGCCGAATTTCCCCAATGCGCCGTCAGCGCGGTCATCGGCCCCAACGGCGCGGGCAAGTCCACCCTGCTCAAACAGTTCCTCTACCATCCGCAAGCAAGCTGGTGTGGAACGCCCATGAAGGACGCGCTCAGGCAACATAAAATCGCCTGGGTCGGGCAACACGAACATTTCAACCTCCCCATGACCTTGTCTGAATACGTCCTCATCGGACGATACCCCAAACTCGCCTGGTATCGGCGGCCCAAACAGGCGGACACCCGACGCGCCCAAGCCCTGCTCGAGCATTTCGACCTCGCCGACCTGCAACACAAACGCATCCAAACCCTCTCCGGCGGCGAACAGCAACGCGCCGCCGTCATCCGCGCGCTGTTGCAGGATGCCGAAGTCCTCTTTCTTGATGAGCCGACCAACCATCTCGACGTCCGCTATCAACACAGCCTGATGCAGCACCTCACCACCTTGCCCGAACAAGGCATGACCGTCGTCATGGTGTTGCACGACCTCAACCTCGCCGCCCACTACGCCACCCACATCACCTTGATGAAAAACGGCAACATCACCGCCGCAGGCGCAACCGCCGACATCATGCACGCCGAACGCCTCAGCCAAACCTACGACTGGCGCATCCTCGAATGCACCGCCAACGGCAAAACGTGGTTTCAAGCGGAGACTTTGTGAGGAGTCGTCTGAAAAGCGGTTGTATCACGGGAGGTTTGTAAAATGAATCTCCGCAAAAAGGTCGTCTGAAAAAGAAATGTTCAGACGACCTTTATCGTCAATATAGATAAAAGATACCCATGACGTCATTTCCACTGACCTGCGTAGCAACTGTATTTTTCACCCCGTCGGGCAAAAATACCAAAACTCAAATCAAGCCGTTTGGATACCGTTTTCGGCAAAGTAATCATTCAATATCGTCAGTAGTCGGTATACATTGTAGCGTGGGCTTTGCCACGATATAGAGATTAACTTTAAACCAGTACGGCGTTGCCTCGCCTTGCCGTACTATTGTACTGTCTGCGGCTTCGTCGCCTTGTCCTGATTTAAAGTTAATCCACTATATAAATTTCAGACGACCTTGTTCCGTCAAAATCACATTTCGCGTTTTTCATCCTAAAATTTCAATTTCTCAATCAATATCGCCTGCAAGCTGTATCAGCTTGTCAAACTTTTG
>CAKMQH010000320.1 GCA_927911515.1 uncultured Neisseria sp. | reverse complement strand
TTAGATAATGCACGATTTCACCGTATGGGTGTCTTACGGGAAATGGCGGAAAAATGGGGACATAAGGTATTGCCTCTTGCACCTTATTCACCTGAGCTCAACCCGATTGAGAAGGTGTGGGCGAATATTAAGCGGATCTGCGAACCGTTTTGTCTGATTACGCCCGATTTGACGATGCGCTAGTGTCCTATTTTGATTTTAATTGACTATATGTTTCGTTTTTGTAAAAACAAAGCCTGATGACGCCAATACGGAAAGCCCACTTAAACCAATACAGCATCACGTTGCATAAACTTGGAGAAGACGCTTTTCATAAGATACCGTCTAAGCTATCGAAGCTCCAGCGCAGCTTTTAACTTTCACAAAAAATCCAATCAAAACCATCAAATTTGCCTCTCTACAATGTTTAGCTCACCTTGCCAAACATTATACAAATCAGCTTCACCTTCCCTCCCGAACCACCACATGACTACCTATCTGAATCAAAACAAACCCAAACAACCTACGAATATAAAAAAGGTCGTCTGAAACCTTTTCAGATTTCAGACGACCTCGATATCAAAACCTAAGCCATTAATCGTCGTTGGTGAATGCCAACAAGATGCGCAACAGGCTGCTGAAAATATTGTAAATAGAGATGAAAATGGTCAGAGCCGCGCTGATGTGGCTGTCTTCTCCACCGTCAATCACGGTACGCACCTGCCACATAATAACCAGCGAACTGAATACAACGAACGCGCCGGAAATGGCAAGGCTCAGAGCCGGAATTTGCAGCATGAAGTTAGCAACCACAGCGACCATCAGAACCACACCACCGATTGCCAAGAAGCGCCCGAGCGAGTTCATGTTCATCGTTGTACGGCGCGCCATCGCTGCCATCGTAAAGAATACGCCGGCGGTCATGGCTGCGGCAACACCTACGATTTGAGTACCATTGCGGATAGCGAGCGCATATTGCAGCAGCGGACTAATCAACACGCCCATACCGAAGGTGAAAATCATCAACAAGACAACGCCTGTATTGCTGTAACGGTTTTTTTCGATAAGGAAAATCATACCGTAGAAGAATGCCAATACAGCTACAAAACCCATCCAGCGTGCGCCGAACATAGCGTACAGGTTTAGGTTCAAAGCGCTGCTGGCAAATGCGCCGGCAATAGCAGGAATGAAAGATAAACCCAGCAGGCGGTAAGTTTTTTGCAAGACAATGTTTTGGGAAACTTGTCCTGCAAGAGGATAGTCGTAAACGTCGTTTCGCATGGCGTTTGCTCCTGAAAAAAGTGTGTGAAAACAAAAAGAGTCCTGATTCTATCAGCAAATTATTGGCTTGGGCATAAAAATATGCCTACGTCGCCGTTTAGGGATAAGTGGTAGCGTTCAAAGCATTTTAAAGTGTCGAAATCATAAATTTATATAAAAAGCTGCCTTTGAAGCCAATATTAAATCTTTGCTTCCCCCCTTTTACTGCTTGATTTCTACTGCCTCAAAAACAGATAAACCAGACTTTCGCAAAATAATGAAGTTTAATGATTTGCCGTAGAAAATTTGAATAGAGCCGTTCTCAAGCTGCGCAAACAATATAAGAAATAAAATAACTTCATTGATTATTTATCAACTTTCGACCTATTGTCTGCCGAACGGCTGAATGATAGGATTGTGCCGGTAGGTGTAGTGTAACCGCTCAAAATCTGAATAAGCGGCTGATTTCAGACGACATCAGTGATGTGCAGAGAAGTCGCTGTCTTCGATTTTAGCGATTCGTTATGTTTAACTGCATATCAATGATTATATAAGGAAATACAGTATGAACCGTCGTCAATTCTTGGGTGGTACAGCCGTTTCTTTGGCTGCCGCCGCCTCATTCGCCCGTGCTCACGGACATCATAGCCATAAAGGCCATTCCCACGCTGCTCCTGCTGCTGCGTCCAAAACCTATGAAGCCGCCAGAAAAGCGGCTGCCCACTGTGTTGAAGCAGGTCAAATCTGTTTGGCACACTGCATCCGACTGCTGAGCCAAGGCGATACTTCAATGAAAGACTGCGCAACAGGCGTCAACCAAATGCTGGCATTGTGCGGCGCGCTGCAAAACCTTGCCGCCCAAAACTCTCCGCTGACCCCTTCTTTGGCAAAAGTCTGCGTTGAAGCGTGCAAACAATGTGCCGCAGCGTGCAAACAACACGCAAGCCACCATGCAGAATGCAAACAATGCTATGAGTCTTGCCTTGCCTGCATCAAAGAGTGCGAAAAAATCGCTGCTTAATTGATGTGGTAAATAACCGGTCTGCCTGTTAAACAAGCTTTGTTTTGCAGGCAGGCCGGTTTGTTTTGGATGGGATGGTTTTCACAAATTTATTCGATATGTAAGTATTGTTTGTAGAATGTTGTGTCTTTGCCTACAAAATCCTGCCATAAATTTAAAACTTCCCCCGCCGGCGAAAATCGTTATGTTTAGGATTATTAAGTTCTGTAACGCGCCCCGTTCTGAAATGAAGACAGCAGGTTGCAAGATTCCAATCTTAACCATTCCAATGGTCTTAAAATTCCTGCCAAACACATGATTTTCACGCTTCTTTACAGACGTTTTCTTGATAAGGTCGTCTGAAAATTGCCCGACACCTTGATAAGCTTTACAATGCAAGTAATTAAAATACATCCCGCCCTATCTTCCCCTTCATGAGTTCCGTACCCTTCATCGAAATGAAAGACGTTGCCTTCGCGTATGGCGACCGTCCGATTCTGAACAATATCAATTTCAGCATTCCCCAAGGAAACTTCGCCGCCGTGATGGGCGGTTCGGGCAGCGGCAAAACCACGCTGATGCGGCTGATTACGGGTCAGATTCATCCGCAATCGGGTAAGGTTTTAATTGAGGGACGAGATTTGGCGGGCTTTTCGGCTGACGAATTGTATGAACACCGCCGCCGCATGGGCGTATTGTTCCAACACGGCGCGCTGTTTACCGATTTGTCGGTGTTCGACAATATCGCTTTTCCGATGCGCGAACTGACGCGCCTGCCGGAAGCGGTTATCCGCGATTTGGTTTTGTTGAAATTGAACGCGGTCGGTCTGCGCGGCGTGGAAAACCTGATGCCGTCCGAACTCTCCGGCGGGATGTCGCGCCGTGTCGCGCTTGCCCGCACGATTGCGCTCGACCCTGAAATCATGTTGTACGACGAGCCGTTTACCGGTCTCGATCCGATTTCCTTAGGCGTGATTGCCCACTTGATCAGCCGCGTCAACAAGGCTTTGCGCTCGACCAGTATTATGGTGACGCACGACATTGAAAAATCTTTGGAAATCGTCGATCAGGTGATTTTTTTTGGCGCACGGCGAAATCATGTTCTCCGGCTCGCCGCAGGAAATGCGCGAACTGGATTCGCCTTGGGTGCGCCAGTTTGTCGGTGGGCTGGCAGACGGCCCTGTCGCATACCGCTATCCGGCGCAAACGTCGTTGCAGCAAGATTTGCTTGGGTAGTTTTCAGACGACCCGTCATCACACAATCCAAACCTTAAAGGCTCATTTATGAACGGCAAAGTTAAATGGTTTTCAGAAAGTAAAGGATATGGCTTTATTGTTTCTGATGACGGCACTGAATATTACTTTACGGTCAGACATATCAAAGGAGCAGAGCTTCCGGGAAACGGCGATGTTGTTTCCTTTGATGCCAAACCCGGCAAACGTGGTCCCGTAGCAGGCAATGTTGATATTTTGGAAAAAGCAGCAGAAAAACGAGAGGCTGAGAGACAGGCAAAACGGGAAGAAAACGATTCACGGGTAACTTGCAAATTCTGTAGTAAAAAAATGGTACCAAGAATAATCACCAGCTATGGCAGTGTAACTCATTCTGTTTGCCCATATTGCGGAAATCTCCATCAAAAGTTCACCAGTAGTAGTTGTTTCATTGCTACTGCAGTTTATGGCGACCCTTATGCTGAAGAAGTCATTGCTTTACGGCGTTTCCGTGACGAAACCCTATTAACAAACATTTTTGGTAAGATTTTCGTTCGGATATACTACAAAGTTTCCCCGCCAATTGCAGAAAAATTAAAACAAATGCCTAAAACTTCAGCTTTCATCCGTAAAATTTTGGATAAGTTGGCTGCATATTATGGCGGCTCTGCATAAAGCTACTTCCTTTCTGTATTGCTCTTCAGAAATACTTTTCAGACGACCCATCATCATCATCCTAAAAGGTCGTCTGAAACCCGTTAATCCGTAATGGAAACCTATGAATTTTATCCGTTCCGTCGGGGCGAAAACCCTCGGCTTTATTCAATCTCTCGGCAGTATTACGCTGTTTCTGCTGAACATTCTGGCGAAATCCGGTACGGCTTTCGTCCGTCCGCGCCTGAGCGTGCGCCAAGTGTATTTTGCCGGCGTGCTGTCGGTGTTGATTGTTGCCGTTTCAGGGCTCTTTGTCGGCATGGTTTTGGGTTTGCAGGGCTATACGCAGTTGTCGAAATTCAAATCCGCCGATATTTTGGGCTATATGGTTGCGGCTTCGCTGTTGCGTGAACTGGGTCCCGTATTGGCGGCGATTCTGTTTGCCAGCAGCGCGGGCGGTGCGATGACCAGCGAAATCGGTTTGATGAAAACGACCGAACAGCTCGAAGCGATGAACGTGATGGCGGTAAACCCTGTCGCCCGCGTGGTTGCCCCGCGCTTTTGGGCGGGCGTGTTTTCCATGCCGCTGTTGGCTTCGATTTTCAACGTCGCGGGCATTTACGGCGCGTATTTGGTCGGCGTAACCTGGCTGGGCTTGGACAGCGGCATTTTTTGGTCGCAAATGCAGAACAACATCACGATACACTACGATGTAATCAACGGTCTGATCAAATCCGCCGCGTTCGGCGTGGCGGTAACGCTGATTGCCGTGCATCAGGGCTTCCACTGCGTACCGACCTCGGAAGGCATTTTGCGCGCCAGTACACGCACGGTGGTTTCGTCCGCCCTGACGATTTTGGCGATTGACTTTGTGTTGACCGCATTGATGTTTACGGAATGACAGGTCGTCTGAAAACGAAACAAAGAACATTGGATATTCAAGGAACTTTAATGAAAAAGAATGTATTGGAATTTTGGGTCGGACTGTTTGTCCTGCTCGGCGTGGCAGCGGTCGGTTTTCTCGCTTTCCGCGTGGCGGGCGGCGCGGCGTTCGGCAATTCCGGCAAGACTTATACCGTATATGCCGATTTCAGCGACATCGGCGGTTTGAAGGCCAACGCGCCGATCAAATCCGCAGGCGTATTGGTCGGACGCGTCGGCTCCATCGAGCTTGACCCGAAATCCTATCAGGCGAAAGTCCGTCTCGATTTGGACAGAAAATATCAGTTCAGCAGCGACGTTTCCGCGCAAATCCTGACCTCCGGCCTGTTGGGCGAACAATATATCGGACTGCAACAAGGCGGCGACACTGAACCCCTCGCTGCGGGCGATACCATTTCCGTTACCAGCTCCGCCATGGTTCTGGAAAACCTGATCGGTAAATTCATGACCAGCTTCGCCGAGAAAAACGCGGCAGGCGGCGACAATGCGGCAAAAGCCACCGAATAAACGTACACCATCATATTCATACTTTAGGACACTTAATCATGAAAAAAACCTCTTTCATCAGCGCACTAAGCATCGGCATCTTGAGCATCAGCATGGCGGTTGCCGCCCCTGCCGACGCAGTGAACCAAATCCGTCAAAACGCCACTCAAGTATTGAGCATCTTAAAAAACGGCGATGCCAACACCGCCCGCCAAAAAGCCGAAGCCTATGCGATTCCCTATTTCGATTTCCAACGCATGACCGCGCTGGCAGTCGGCAACCCTTGGCGCACCGCGTCTGACGCGCAAAAACAAGCATTAACCAAAGAATTTCAAACCCTGCTGATCCGCACCTACTCCGGTACCATGTTGAAATTCAAAAACGCCAACGTCAACGTCAAAGACAACCCCGTTGTCAATAAAGGCGGCAAAGAAATCATCGTCCGCGCCGAAGTTACCCCCCCAGGTCAAAAACCCGTCAACATGGACTTCACCACCTACCAAAGCGGCAACAAATACCGTGCCTACAACGTCGCCATCGAAGGCGCGAGCTTGGTAACCGTGTACCGCAACCAATTCGGCGAAACCATCAAAGCCAAAGGCGTAGACGGACTGATTGCCGAGCTGAAAGCCAAAAACGGCAGCAAATAATGCAAAAACAAGCCATGCCATCCGTTTTCAGACGACATGGCTTTCGCACACAACAACCTTCAGGTTTTATCATCCAAGATTAAGTTGACAAGACAGCCATGCAAACCGAACTTCGCGACGGCACGCTGCACATCAGCGGCGACATCACCGTCAAAACCTTGACCGCCGCCGCCTTTACCCGCTTCAGACAGCAATGTCGTCTGAAAGACACCCGTGCGGTCGATTTGAGCGGCGTCGGACGCGCCGATTCCGCCTGCGTGTCCCTGCTGCTTGACGCACTGCGCCGCCCGGACGGAAAAATCAGCCTGCAAGGCATACCCGAATCCGTGAGCACCCTGTCCGAGCTTTACGAAATCGAAGACTGGTTGAACCCATGAAAAAAACCACCGCTTCACTCCTACTCCTCATCGGCATGGCCTCAACCCCCGCATTTGCCGAAACCAATCCCGCCGACCCCTACGAAGGCTACAACCGCGCCGTCTTCAAATTCAACGACAAGGCCGACCAATACGTTCTCGCCCCCGTCGCACGCGGCTACCGCAAAATCACGCCCAAACCCGTCCGCACCGGCGTGATCAACTTCTTCAACAACCTGCGCGACGTCGTCAGCTTCGGCAGCAACGTTCTGCGCCTTGACGTCAAACGCGCCAGCGAAGACCTCGTCCGCGTCGGCATCAACACCACCTTCGGCCTTGGCGGTTTAATCGACGTAGCCGGTGCAGGCGGCGTACCCAGCAATAAAAACACCCTCGGCGACACCTTCGCCACATGGGGCTGGAAAAACAGCAACTACTTCGTTGTCCCCCTGTTCGGCCCATCTACCGTACGCGATACCATTGGCAACGCCGTTACCACCGTCTACCCAGTTAAAAACGCCGTCTTCCACACCAGAGCAGGACGCTGGGGCACAATCGGCCTGCAGGCCATCAACACCCGTGAAGAACTGCTCGACCTGACCGACGGTTTGGAAGACGCCGCCATCGACAAATACAGCTACACCCGCGACCTCTACATGAAAGTGCGCAGCCGCCAAACCGGCGGAACATTACCGCAAGGCGAAGACGACAATATCGACATCGACGAATTGGTGGACAGCGAGCTGCCTGTCGAAGCCGGAGTAGATATCTCCAATACCTCTGCCGGCGACACTTCCGACCTCTATTTATACACCCCCATCCAAACCGGCGTGTCTGCCGATGATACGGCAAACGATTAATCCGGTTTCCATA